>NZ_JBEYSL010000271.1:0-9065 GCF_040642735.1 Micromonospora sp. NPDC047753
CGCCACCCTCGTCTCGCAGCAGCAGAACGAGGAGATGCGCAGCCTCACCGCGGCCAGCTACAGCCAGAACGAGGAGCTGAAGAAGGTCTCCTCCTGGGCGGCGATCCTCTTCGCTCCCACGCTCATCGGCACCGTGTACGGCATGAACTTCGTCCACATGCCGGAGCTGAACTGGCGCTTCGGTTACCTCTTCGCGCTGCTGTTGATGCTGCTGGTCTGCGGCACCCTCTATGTGATCTTCAAGCGGCGCGGCTGGCTCTGACCCGCGCGGCCGGGATTCACTCGATGCCGCGCAGGATGTGCCGTTCGTCCTCGACGTCGTCGTCGCCGGCACTGATCCGGCCGAGCAGTACGGCGGCCGCCCAGATCGTCAGTGGCGTGGCCGCCCCGGTCATTCCCCCGCCGGTCCGGTCGTCCCGGGTCTGGCTCCGCTCCGTGCGCGGTGGCCTGCGCTGAGCCTGCATGGGCCCTGCCTCTCCTCGTCGAAGCCGCCGTGGGTGGCGCGGGGTGACCCCGCGCCACACCGGCCGGGCGGACCGCCTGTGAGCAGCCCACCACCGGTACGACAGCCACTCGAACCTTCCCACGCCCGGCCGCATCCGCACCGCTTGTTTTCGGGTTTCCGACTGCCGCCCGCCAAACCGGACATTACGCCTCGACGGTCGAGGTGCGGTCACGGCAGCGGGTGGGCGATTCCTCGCGCGTGGTCGGTGAGCGCCGCGCCGACCACTGTCGCGCTCAGCGGCAACACCTCCAGACAGCGGCGCACCGCGGCGGCCATCAGAATGTTCGGCACCCGCATGGAGAGCGTGCAGTGCGGCACCCACCGCCCCGGCCGGTAGTGCTCGGCGAGGGCGATGCCGGCGGCGGCGAGCCGGTCGTGCACCAGCCGGTGGTGCGCCAGCAACTCCGGGGTGGGCGCCGGCCCGAGCCAGAGCACCCGACCGACGAACTGGCCGGCATGCTGGAAGTCGAGCCGCAGCGGGGCGGCCACCACAGTCCCCTGTAGCGCCTCGGCGACCTGCTCCGGGTCGAAACGGGGCGCCACCATGAGCGAGACGTGTGGACGGTGGCGCTGCTCCAGCAGCGAGCGCATGCTCTGCACCCCCTCGGCCTCCAGCGCGTCCCAGAGCACCCGGATCCGGCGGGTGGCGTCCGGGTCCAGGTACAACTCCACCGCGGCGACCATTCGATCACCGTAGCGGCCGAGGTTTGCGCGCCCTGGGTTGGCGGTATCTGTTCGGAAACCGATCTGGAAGGCGTGCCCGTGGACGTGAGTGACCTGCTGACCGAGGCGTACGACAGGCTGCCCGACCTCGTCCGCGCGGCGGTCGACGGCCTCAGCCCCGAGCAACTGCGCCACCAGCCCGGACCGGGCGCCAACTCGGTCGGCTGGCTGGTCTGGCACCTCACCCGGGTGCAGGACCACCACGTCGCCGACCTGCTCGACGCCGAGCAGATCTGGGTGAGCGGCGACTGGGCGGGTCGGTTCGGGCTCGCCGCCGACCCCGACAACACCGGCTACGGGCACTCGCCCACCCAGGTCGCCGCCGTGCGGCCGGAGAGCGCGCAGGCGCTGATCGACTACTACGAGGCGGTCGCGGCGCGTACCGGAAGCCTGCTGGCCGGCCTGGGCCCGGCGGACCTGGACCGCGTGGTCGACGAGTCGTGGGACCCGCCGGTCACCCTCGGCGTCCGGTTGGTCAGCATCGTCGACGACGACCTGCAACACGTGGGTCAGGCCGCCTACGTGCGCGGCCTCCTCCAGGCCGACTGACCGCCGGGCTCACGGCACGATCACCGCCCGGCCCTCCAGGGTCCCGTCGCGCAACTGGCGGTACGCGTCTGGCGCGTCGCTGAGCGCGAAGGTGGTGGTCTTCGGACGGACCAGGCCCCGGGCACCCAGGTCGAGCACCTCCACCAGCTCGGGGCGGCTGCCCCAGTACGTGGTCGCGATACTCACCTCGTAGGGCACGGAGAAGAACGACACCCCCACGGTGCCGCCGCCGATCCCCACGATGGTCAGGTCGCCCACGGTGCGGGCCGCCGCCACGCCGAGCGCCAGGGTGGTGTCCGTGCCGACGAAGTCCAGCACCACGTCGGCGCCCCGCCCGCCGGTGGCGTCCCGGATCTCCTCGGCGGCGGTCGGGCCGGAGGTCACGGTGCGCTCGGCGCCGCACTCCTCGGCCAGCCGCAGCGCCTCGGCCCGGGTGTCCACGGCGATCACTCGCGCGGCTGTGGTGGCTTTGAGGATCTGCACACCCACATGCCCCAGCCCGCCGACCCCGATCACCACGGCCGTGCTGCCCGGTGGCAGCTTCGGCCAGGAGCGCCGGATGGCGTGGTACGGGGTGAGCCCTGCGTCGGTGAGCGGTGCGGCCTGTGCCGGGTCCAGACCCTCCGGAAGAGGCACGACGTGCCGCGCGTCCGGGACCAGTTCGAACTCGGCCATGCCGCCGTCCAGTCCAAGGCCGCCGCCCCCGCTCGGTACCGGCGCAGCGGACGGGTTCTCGCAGTACGGGTCGAGCCCGACCCGGCATCGGGCGCAGGTGCCGCAGCCCCAAGCGCCGAAGACGGCGACCGGTTGGCCGACCGACAGCCCGGTCACCCCGGCACCGAGGGCGTGCACCCAGCCGGCGTTCTCGTGCCCGAGAGTGAAAGGTGGGTTCCAGGGCATCGTGCCGGGCTCGAACTCGTCCATCAGGTGCAGGTCGGAATGGCAGGCGCCGGCACCGCCGATCCGGACCACCACCTGACCTGGCCCCGGCGTCGGATCGGGAACCTCGACCAACTCCGGTTCCGACTTCCACTCCCGCAATCGCAGCGCGCGCATAACCGGTGCTCCCGTCCGCTCGGCTGAACCACTGGGCTGCCCACCTCGTCCCAGAGCAAACGGGCCGACGCCGCAGCAGATCCGGCACCTCACCCGTTTCGGGTGAACCGGGCTCACCCCGACGCGGGTGATCCTGCGGGGAACCGTGGGGAGGGGAGCCGATGGGCGCGACGGCGGAGCAGTACCTGCGACAGCTGGACACCGGTCGGCGGCCCGACCTGCCGGAGACCACAGCGGGAACGCTGCGGCTGGACGTGCGCGACGACGGCAGCACCGATCACTGGTACCTCACAGTCGCCGACCAGCAGGTTCAGGTGGCACGGTCGGCCGACGACGCCGACCTGGTCGTCAGCGCGGACCGGTGGGTGTTCGACCGGATGGTCAACGGGCAGCTGCACCCCGGCGCGGCGCTGCTGCGCAACGACCTCGCCGTTCACGGCGACATGCGACTGCTGATGCTGCTGCGGCGGATCTTCGGGGGGCCGAGCGGGGCCCGGCATCCCCGGGAGCTCGGCCGGGCTGCCCTTGCCGCTCGGCCCTCGGACCGGAGCGCGGCGGGTGCCCAGGCCTCAGACCGTCGCCCGGTGCACGCTTGGGAGGGACGGTCGTGAGGCAGGAACTGCTCCACGTGATCGCCGGTAACGTGTTCGCGATCTCCGACGCTCAGGGCGACATCGAGGCCGACCCGCGGTCACCCGTCGGGCTCTTCGCGTACGACACCCGTTTCCTGTCCCACTGGGTGCTCAGGATCGACGGCGAACGGATCAACGCGCTCTCCCGCGACGACCTGACGTACTTCGAGACGCGGTTCGTCCTGGTCCCCGGCGCGGCCAGCCACTACGTCGACGCCGACGTGTCGATCATCCGCCACCGCTCGATCCACGACTGTCTGCACGAGAACATCACGGTGCTCAACCACTCGTCGGAGCCGGCCGACTTCACGATACGAGTGGAGATGGGCAGCGACTTCACCGACATCGCCGAGATCGGGCACCTCCGCCAGCGGGCCGTCGAGGTCGCCGCGGACTCGACGAACCAGCAGCTCGTGCTGCGGTACCAACGGCAGCGCTTCGTCCGCCAGACCACAGTGCGGAGCACCGAACCGGTCGAGGTGGACGAGGGAGGAATGACGTTCCGGGTCCGGATCGCTCCGGAGGGGAAGTGGGAGACCGACCTGCACATCGCCATGACCATGGGCGGTGCGGAGGGGCAGGACGTCCGCGACTCCCTGGAGTCCCACCAGCGGGCCGTGCGTACCGGGATGCGCGAGAGCCTGGCGAACTGGATGGACCAGGCGCCGCAACTGGTGGCCGAACGCGCCGGACTGGAGGAGATGTACCGGGGGAGCCTGGCCGACCTGGCGGCACTGCGGTACCGGCCATTGTCGTACGACGCCCGTGTGCCGATCGCCGGTCTGCCGTGGGCGATGTGGTTGTGCGGACGGCACAGCATCATCACGTGCCTGGAGACGCTGGCGTTCACCCCGCAACTGACCCCCGCGACGCTGCGGATGCTGGCCTTCATGCAGGGTGGCCACCTCGACGACGATCTCGACGAGGAACCAGGCAAGATCCTGGCCCACCTCCGGTACGGCGAATCCGGCGTGTTTGGCGACCGGGCGAACGCGCTGTACTACGGATCGGCGGACACCAGCCCGCTCTTCGTCATCCTGCTCGACGAGTACGAGCGGTGGTCCGGTGACGGGGACCTGGTACGCGAGTTGCGCCACCCGGCCCGGATGGCGCTGGACTGGATCGACGAGTACGGCGACCTGACCGGAGACGGCTATGTGCGCTACCAGCGTCGAAATGAGCGCCACGGCGCCGTCAACCAGTGCTGGAAGGACTCCCCGGACTCAATCACCAGCGCCGACGACAGGCAACCCGCATTTCCCCGCGCCACCTGCGAGTTGCAGGGCTACGCGTACGACGCGAAGAGGCGGGGCGCCCGGCTGGCCCGGGAGTTCTGGGACGACCCCGCGTACGCCGACCGGCTGGAGCGGGAAGCCGCGGCGCTGAAGGACCGCTTCAACCGGGACTGGTGGCTGCCCCACCGGGACTACTACGCGTTGGCGCTCGACCCGTACGGTGAGCCGGTCGACGCGTTGGCCTCCAACATGGGGCATCTGCTCTGGAGCGGGATTGTCCCGGACGACCGCGCGGAGACGGTCGCCGAGCATTTGGTCGGACCGCGCTTGTTCAGTGGTTGGGGGGTGCGCACCTTCGCCACCGGGCAGCGCCCGTACAACCCGGTGGGCGCCCACCTGGGGGCGGTGTGGCCGGCGGACAACGCTCTGATCGCCGCCGGTCTGCGCCGTTACGGCTGCGACACGCACGCGGCCATGATCGCGGGCGGCATCTTCGACCTGGCGCAGACTCTCGGCGGCGCGGTGCCGGAGGCGATCGCCGGGCACGAGCGCAGCCTGACGAAGTATCCGGTGCAGTTGCCGGGGGCCGCGCGCCCGCAGTCGTGGTCGTCCGGGGCACTGCTGATGCTGTTGAGCACCACCCTGGGGTTGCGACCCACCGGCGACAACCTGCTGGTGAACCCGGCCGTGCCCGAGGGGTTCGGTCGGCTGGAACTGCTGGACATCCCGGGCCGCTGGGGCCACTCCGACGCCTACGCCAGGGACCGCACCACCGAGGTTCGGGCACGCACCCGACTCCGCTGAGGCTTGTTCGGCGACCACCGCGCGGCCCGCCCGCGCGGTGGTCGGGTCAGCCCATGGTCTTGGCGCCGTCGATCGACTCCCGCAGGATGTCGGCGTGCCCGGCGTGCTGGGCCGTCTCGGCGATCAGGTGCAGCAGCACCCGCCGGACCGTCCAACTCGCTCCCGGCTCGAACCAGGGCGCCTGCGGCAGCGGGTGCGCCGCGTCCAGGTCGAGGGTCGCTGTCAACTCGTCGGTCCGGGCGGCCACCTCCTGGAAGCGCTCGACCAGCCCGGCGAGGGTCTCGCCCGGCAACATCTGGAACTGACCGACCCAGTCGATCTCCTCGCGGTTCATCGCCTCCGCACCACCGGCGGCGAAGAGCATCCACCGGTGCTCGACGCCGGACACGTGCTTGATGAGGCCGCCGAGGCAGAGACCGCTGACGGTGGGGTGGCTGGCCGCCTGCTCGTCGGTGAGCCCGTCGACCGTCTGCAGGAGGAAACCGCGGTGCCTGCGGAGTGTCTGCAGGAGATCGGCGCGCTCACCGGTGAGCCGCTCAGTGCTGGTCATGCCGCCACCCTTCGTTGATGTCCACCCGGTGCCACCGTAGGGCGAGGCACCGACACTTCCCGGGCACGACACCTCCTCGACCGAAGACCCGCCAGCGGTTGCCGATCCGCGCCGGTGGCGGTCCACTGAATGACATGGGTGTGATTAAGGTGGGCACGTCGTCCTGGGCGGACCAGTCCCTGCTGCGTTCCGGGTGGTACCCACGCTCGGCCAGCACGCCGGCCCGTCGACTGGGCTTCTACGCCAGCCAGTTCCCGATGGTCGAGGTGGACACGTCCTACTACGCCATCCCGGTGCCGGAGACGACCCAGGGCTGGGTGGACGCCACCCCGGACGACTTCACCTTCGACGTCAAGGCGTTCAGCCTCTTCACCGGTCACCCGACACCGGTCGCCGTGCTGCCACGGGACCTGCGACCGGCCGGCGGCCCGAGCCGGATCCGCCGCCGAGACCTGCCCGAGCCGGCGTACGACGAGCTGTGGGCCCGGTTCCGCGCGGCCCTCGACCCGATCGCGGCGGCCGGCAAGCTCGGTGTGGTGATGTTGCAGTTCCCGCCGTGGCTGGTGCGCAGCCCCGCTGCCGAACGCCGGATCGTCGAGCTGGCGCAGCGCTGCCGCCCGTGGCGGGTCGGTGTGGAGCTGCGGCACGGCTCCTGGTTGGACGACGGCGCGGCGGCGGACACTCTGGACCTGCTACGCGCCCACGACCTGTCCCTGGTCTGCGTCGACATGCCACAGGGGCACCCGTCGTCGGTGCCGCCGATCCTGACCATGACGGCGGAGCCGGCGATCGTCCGGTTCCACGGTCACAGCGACGCCTGGCGCGAGGGCGACAAGCAGGAGAAGTTCCGGTACGCGTACGCCGAGGACGAGCTCCGACACTGGGCCGGGCTGCTGGCCGAGTTCGCCGACCTCTCGGACGAGTTGCACGTGCTGTTCAACAACTGCTGCGCAGGGCAGGCCCAGCGCGACGCCACCCGGCTGGCGCAACTGCTCGCCGAGACGATGCTCGTCGAGCAGGCCGTCCCGGCGACCGGCTGATCTTCGCACCGGTCACCCGGCCCGACGCCGGTCCGCTCAGGACCGCCGTCCCCGGCTGCGCAGGGCGTCCTGGGTCGACTCGCCGATGTCCGCGTCGTCGGGGAAGCTCCTGCCGCTGGGGGCGGGATCGGGTGGGGCACCGGGTCCGGCCATCGTCGTACGGGTCGGCTCGACCGAGCCGAAGCCGTGTCGTCCCGCCGGGTCCGACCGGCCCACCGGGGCACCCGCGCGTCGCTCTCCGCGCCGTCCCTCGGGCACCGCGGTCTCCTCGCTGCCCTCGTCCATCGGTGAGTCGTCGCCAGTGCCCCAGGGCGCGTCGGCGTCGAAGCCGTCGCCGGTGCCCCACGACTTGGTCGCCTCCGGCTCCAGCCGGTCGTTGTTCCCGCTGCGTCCCTCGTGCGCCGTCATGGCCACCCCGCTCGTCGGTCCGCCGCTACGGCGGACGATGTGCCGTCCTCGGGCCGGGACCGCCCGCCCGAGCGCGGCGTACGACATGTCGCCGGCACGCCCGCCGCCCGCGCGGGACCCGTCATCGCTCCGGTGCGCGCGCAGGCCGGTCAGCGCCCCGCCGTCGAGGTGGCGGCGGGACGCCGGCCGGCCTGCCGTTCAGCGTCCGGCCATCGCCATCGGCCGCTTGCCGTTGCTCATCCCCGCCATCTTGATCATGCCCTTCGAGGCGCCCTTCATCCCACCGGCGCGACCGAGCATCCCGCGGAACACCTGGCCGGGCTTCTGCTGCTCACCCATGTACGCGGTGACCACGACCAGGGTCCCGGTCAGCGCCGGAATGGCCCACTGGAGCAGCTTCATCTGCCGCTGCGACGAGGCCACACTGGCCGGTGTCTGGTGGTTCGGCTCGGTGGCACCGCTCACCGACGGACCGCCCGCCTTCTCCAGCCGCATGCCGACCAACCGGCTGTAACCGGTGACCGCCAGCGCGCCGATGGTCAACGCGGTCTTGATGGCGCTGACCCGGCCCACGCCGGCCTGGGCCGCCACCCGTGGGCTCTCGGTCACCAGCTCACCGACGGCGCCGGCCAGGTGGGCGCCGATCGCGGCCGCGTTGACCGGTGTCCACTTGGACCATCCGGCCGAGGCGACCGGGAGCCGCTGGGTCGAGTCGCTGATTTTCGCCGCTGCGCCGTTGACGCCGAAGGCACCCATGAGGGAGCCGCCAAACCAGGCCGCCAGGCCCAGATCGTGCATCGAGCGCAGTGCGGTATGCCGTTCGGACATGTGATCCCCTTCCGCCGTGTCGGGCGGTGCGGCTTACCCGCCGGTCGAGCGGCTAACCCCGCCCCGGGCGGGCCGATCACCGCCGTGGCGGGCCGCTACCGGACATCAGCGGCGTCGGCGGTTCTACCTGCCCTGGGCAGGAGTCGTTCGCCCGGCGGCGGGTAGATCCCGAGCGACGCCGACGAGAGGGGAACGCGATGTCGCAGCCGGACGAGAGCCGGGAGAAGACCCCCAAAACAGACGCGGTGCTCATGCACCCCGACAACGACCCACACCGGAACACCGCAGAGGTCGCACCCCGCAAGGAGCACGCCGAGATCCAGGTGGAACGGGACGGGAAACTCGTGCCGCTGGACCAGGACGAGTGAGTCGACCGGCCGGTACGGCTCAGCGGGGCGGCAGGTCGCCGACGAACCCGGCGATCCGCCGCGCCAGCGGGGCACTCGCCCGGACCCAGGTGAAGTGGTCCAGTGCCGCCCCGGCCTGCGCCACTGTGTAACGCTCCCGGGTCACCGGCGCGTCGACGAGCTTCGCGCAGAGGTGGTCCATTGTCTCGTGCGGGGTGAACTGGTCGTCGTCCACACTGACGGCCAGCACCGGGGTCCGCACCGCGCGGACCGCCGCCTCGGTGTCCGTACCGTCGAGCCGGGGGAAACGGCCGCTCCGCGCCGTGTACGCCCAGTCACGGACAACGCCGCGCGCCTGCCGCCCGCCGAAGCCCCAGCCTGGCCAGAC
>NZ_JBEYSL010000272.1:0-8993 GCF_040642735.1 Micromonospora sp. NPDC047753
CCACGGCTGCGCGTTCATCAACACCGCAGCCGAGTCGTCCGCCGCTGGGCCGGTGCACGCCCGGACGGTCGAGCACAAGACCGTGGTCCGTGCCTGGGTGACCGAGCTGGCCCGCCGGGCCGGCGCGGCCGACCCGGAACTGCTCGCCCAGCAGCTCACCCTGCTGCTGGACGGCGGGCTCGTCGCCGGTGTGCTGGACGGCGACCCCCTGATCGCCGACGCGGCCCAGCGCAGCGCTCGCACGCTTGTCGACGCCGCCTTGCGCTGAGCGACGACCGCCGGGGCAGCGGGAATGCTGCCAAGATCCGCTAGAGTTGGTCGGCCGGATGCGGGGCGACCATGCCCTGCTTCGTCCTGGTCGCGCACAGCTCGGCCAGCCGCTCGTAGGCGGCAGCGCCGATCAGCGCGGTCAACTCCGGGGCGTACGACAGGTACATCGGCTCGGTGCCGACGTGCGCGTCCGTCGAGGAGGTGCACCACCAGTCCAGGTCGTGCCCGCCGGCTCCCCAGCCCCGCCGGTCGAACTCGGACAGGGTGGAGACCAGCACCTTGCTGTCGTCCGGTCGCTTCACCCAGTCCTGATCGCGGCGGATCGGCAGTTGCCAGCAGACGTCCGGCTTGTATTCCAACGGGTGCACCCCGTCGCGCAGCGCCTGGGCGTGCAGGGCGCAACCGCCACCGCCGGCGAAGTCGGCGTCGTTGAGGAACACGCACGGAGCGTCGGGGCTCTGGGTGGCGGTGCGGCGGGCCGGGTTCTTGCCGTCGATGGTGTCCTCGTCGGTCCAGTTCTTGAACCCGCGCCGGAAGTGCTGCCAGGTCGACGGGGTGAGCCGCCGGACGGCGTTGCGAACCCGCTTCTCGTCGTCCGAGTCGGTGAAGAACGCGCCGTGCGAGCAACACCCGTCGGCGGCCCGGCCGGCGATGATGCCGTGGCAGCCCTTGCCGAAGATGCAGGTCCAGCGGGAGAGCAGCCAGGTCAGGTCGGCCCGGATCAGGTGCGTCTCGTCGGCCGGGTCGGTGAACTCGATCCATTCCCGAGGGAAGTCCAGCGGCACCTCGCGGCTGCGCGGGTCACCCGGGTCGTCCACCAGCACACGGAGCTCCATCGTCACTCGGCCCAGCGTACGCGCGGTGACGTCCGCAGGCCGGTGAGCCGCGCAAACGTGTTGCGCCTACTGTCTTCACCATGCGACTGGGTGTCCTCGACGTCGGATCCAACACGGTGCATCTCCTTGTGGTGGACGCGCACCACGGCGCACACCCGTGGCCCGCGCACTCCGAGAAGGTGGTGCTCCGGCTGGCCGAGCAGATCGGTCCCGACGGCGCGCTGACCGAGGCGGGCGCCGACGGCCTGGTCAAGGCTGTGGGCATGGCCAAGGCGGCGGCTGCCGGGCTGGACGCCGACGACCTGATCGCTTTCGCCACGTCCGCGGTGCGCGACGCCACGAACGCGGCCGAGGTGCTGGCCCGGGTCCGGGACGAGACCGGCGTACGCCTGGCGGTGCTCTCCGGGGCGGACGAGGCGCGGTCGACGTTCCTGGCAGTCCGGCGGTGGTTCGGCTGGTCGGCCGGCCGGCTGCTGGTGCTCGACATCGGCGGCGGCTCGTTGGAGATCGCCGCCGGCATCGACGAGGACCCGGACGTCGCGGTCTCCCTGCCGCTCGGTGCCGGCCGGCTGACCCGCGAGCGGCTGCGGGTCGACCCGGCGAGCGCGGCCCCGCCGTCGGCGGAGGCCGTCGAGAAGCTCCGGGAGTACGTGGACAGCCGGCTGGACAAGGTCGTCGACCAGGTCACCCAGGTCGGCTGGGACCGGACGGTGGCCACCTCGAAGACGTTCCGCACGCTGGCTCGACTCGCCGGGGCCGCCCCGTCCGGTGCCGGGCTGTGGGCGCGACGCAGCCTCACCCGGGCCGGTCTGCGGCAGGTGATCGGTTTCATCCGGCACATCCCACCGGCGCAGTTGATGGAGTTGGAGGGGGTGAGCACGGGTCGGGCCCACCAGTTGCTGGCCGGTGCCATGGTCGCCGAGGCGGCGATGCGCCGCCTGGATCTGGACTCGCTGGACATCTGCCCGTGGGCGCTGCGGGAGGGCGTCATCCTCCGTCGACTCGATCAACTGGAGCCGATCTGATCCGGCGGCCGTTTTCGGTCGGTTTGCCGGCGCTCGTCACGATGCCCCCGGCGCTGCCGGGCTACGCTGACTGATGTGACTTCCCGCGTTCCCGTGCTCCTGTCCAGCTCGTCGGTCTTTCCCGAGCCGACCGCGGCGGCGTTCCAACTGGCCGCTGCGCTCGGCTACGACGGCGTCGAGGTGATGGTCTGGACCGACGTGGTCAGCCAGGACGCGGGTGCGCTGCGCGGCCTCTCCGCGCACTACTACGTGCCGGTGCTCTCGGTGCACGCGCCCTGCCTGCTGGTCACCCAGCGGGTGTGGAGCCCGGACCCGTGGGAGCGCCTGCGCAAGGCCGCCGAGCTGGCCGAGACGCTGGGCGCGCCGACCGTCGTGGTGCACCCACCGTTCACCTGGCAGCGCGACTACGCGCGCAACTTCGCGGAGGGTCTGGCCACCGTCGCGGACCGGTTCACCGGGCTGCGCTTCGCTGTGGAGAACATGTACCCGGTGCGGATGGCGGGCCGGCAGTTCGTCCCGTACGTGCCCGGTTGGGACCCGACCGACGCCGGCTACCCGTCGTACACCCTGGATCTGTCGCACTGCGCGGCCTCGCACAGCGACCCCCTGGAGATGGCCGACCGGATGGGCGCCGGGCTGGCGCACGTGCACCTCGGTGACGGCACCGGCGAGGGCCGCGACGAGCACCTGGTGCCCGGGCGTGGCACCCAGCCCTGCGGGGAGCTGCTCTCCTCGCTGGCGGGCCGGGGCTTCACCGGGGCGGTGGCGGTGGAGGTCGCCACCCGGGGCGCGAAGAGCCGCGCGGTGCGCGAGGCGGACCTGCGCGCCGCGCTGGAGTTCGCCCGCCAGCACCTGACCGCGCCGTCACCTGTCGACGCCTGACCCGCCCGCCCACGACCGGGCGGTGTCGGTCAGCTGACCGGTGAGAGGGAGTCGGTGGCGGAGGTCTGCTGCGGAGCGACAGTCACCTGCTCGCCGACCGCCGCCCGCTTACGGGCCCGGTGCGCGGCGACGTGTGAGCGGGTGGCGCAGCGCTCCGAGCAGAACCGCCGGCAGCAGTTGGACGACGTGTCCAGGTAGACGTTGCCGCACCGCTCGTCGGCGCAGACCCCGAACCGGGCGCTGCCGTACTCGCAGAGCCAGACCGACAGCCCCCAGGCCGCGCCGGCCAGGTATTCGGCGCTGACCGAGGCGCCCCGGCTGGTCACGTGCATGTGCCAGTCGCTGGAGTCGTGCCCGGAGATGCGCGGCTGCACCGGGAACGCCTCGAGCAGCGCGTTCAGCTCGGTGACCGCCTGTGCGTCGCGCCCCGAGGTGCCGTACTCGAAGACGTCGCGCAACCGTTTCTGTGCCCGGCGGAAGATGGCAACGTCCCGGTCGGCGACCTCGTCGCGCATCCAGCCGTGGTCGTCGGTGAAGAGGGCCCGCAGGTCGTCGAGGTCGTCCAGGCGGGCGTTGACCAGGTCAACGCCGGTCCGGGCGTACGCGTCGAAGTTCACACCCCCAACGGTAGACGACTCAGCGGGTGCGCGGCGCGTCGATGTAGTGCGGCAGGAACCGCGCGTAGCCGTCAGTGATCAGACTGGCGCTCTCCCGCACGCCCACGCCTGCCGACTCGCCGTCGACGATCCAGCTGCCCAGCACCATCCGGTTGCCGGCGAACTGCGGCAATGCCCGGAACTCCTGGTAACACCAGCCCTCGTCGCCGTAGATCCCCGGGTTGGTGATCTCCTCATCGGCGGTGACGATGCGTACCGAACCGCCTTCGCGGCCGAGCAGCGGCTTGGCGACGTACTCCGGCATGCCGCGCGGCGAGTCGAGGTACGCCGGGAGCAGGTACTCGTGGCCGGGGTACAGCTCCCAGAGGACAGCGAGCAGCGCCTTGTTGGAGAGCAGCAGTTTCCAGGCCGGCTCGATCCAGGTGGTCGGGGTGCCCGGGGCCAGGGCCGCCGGCCCGTACGGCTCGGCCAGCATCCACTCCCACGGGTAGAGCTTGAAGCAGGTGGTCACCGGCCGGTCGTCGGCGTCGACGAAGCGTCGGCCGTCCCAGCCGATCTCCTGGATGGGTTGGAGCTCGACGCTCAGACCGGCCTGCCGGGCGGTCTCGGCGAGGTAGCCGGCGGTCATGTGGTCCTCGCCGGACTCCTCCTCGTTCGACCAGAGCACGTGCACCAGGGGGTCGTGCAACCCTGCCCCGATCTTGGCCCAGGCGGCGACCAGTCGCTCGTGCAGGCTGTTCCACTGGTCCAGCTCCGGCCGGGTCTGCTCCAGCCAGTACCACTGAATGATGCTCGCCTCGACAAGCGCGGTGGGGGTGTCCGCGTTGTACTCCAACATCTTCGGAGGCCAGGTGCCGTCGTACGCGAGGTCGAAGCGCCCGTACAGGGTCGGTGGCGCCTCCCGCAGCGACCGGGCCACCGCCTCGGCCGCCCACTCCGGGATGCCGAACTCGGCGTACCGGCGCTGCGTCACCACGTGCTCGGCGGCGGCCACCGACATCCGGTGCAGCTCCTCGGTGGCCTCCTCCAACCGCAGCACCTCGTCCAGGTCGAACGCGTACGCGGCGGTCTCGTCCCAGTACGACATGATCCCGCCGTCGGGCAGCTCGGTGTCGACGTAGACCAGACCCTGCGACCGGATGGTGGCGTCCCAGTCGGGGCGCGGCGTGACCGTCTCGCGGCGCACGTCAGCCGCCGCAGGCGGCGAGGTGGGTGCCGAATCCACCGCGTTCGGGCAGGGCGGCGGTGGTCGGCTCCGGGGCGGAGCGACCGGCGGCCGGGTCGCTGACCCGCATCGCCAGCGCGACGGTGCCGCCACCGCCGACCGGCCCGAGGGCGCAGTCGTCGTCATCGTCGTCGTCCGAGGTCATGTTGCAGCCGGAGAGAGCGAGCGCGAGAGCGGTGAGCGCGCCGAGCTGCACGGAGGCCGAGCGGAGTCGGCGGCGGGGGCGTTGTTCCACGGCATCGTTGTAGCCGATCGACGCCACCGCCGCCGCCCCGCCCCCGGGCCGAGGTGGCCCGGCCGCCCCTCGGCGGGGCCCCTCGCAGGGGCGTTACGCTCGGCTCATGCTCCGTTCCGTCATCCTCGCCGCCTCCCGGTCATCCCAGGTCGAGCGGCTCGTCGCGACTGCCCCGTACACCCGGGACGTCGTCCGCCGGTTCGTCGCCGGCGCCGCCACCGACGACGCGTTGCGCGCGACCCGCGGGCTCGTCGACGACGGCCTCGCGGTCACCCTCGACCACCTCGGTGAGGACACCGTCCGCCCCGAGCAGGCCACCGCCACCCGGGACGAATACCTGAAACTGCTGAAGATGCTCGGCGCCGCTGGGCTCACCCCGGCCGCCGAGGTGAGCGTGAAGCTCTCCGCCCTCGGCCAGATGTTCGACGAGCAGTTGGCATATGACAACGCACGGGCGATCTGCGCGGCGGCCGACGCGGCGGGCACCACTGTCACCCTGGACATGGAGGACCACACCACCACCGACTCGACGTTGGAGGTGCTGAGCCGGCTGCGCAAGGACTTCCCGTCGACCGGCGCGGTGCTCCAGGCGTACCTGCGGCGGACCGAGTCGGACTGCCGGGAGCTCTCCTCGGCCGGGTCGCGGGTGCGGCTGTGCAAGGGCGCCTACAAGGAGCCGGAGTCGGTGGCGTACCAGTCGGCCCGTGAGGTGGACAAGTCGTACGTGCGCTGCATGAACATCCTGATGTCCGGCGACGGTTACCCGATGCTGGCCACCCACGACCCGCGGATGATCGCCATCGGTGAGGACCGGGCCCGGTGGTTCGACCGGGGTCCCGAGCGCTTCGAGTTCCAGATGCTCTACGGCATCCGCCCCGAGGAGCAGGCCCGGTTGGCCGGCGAGGGCTACACGGTGCGCACCTACGTCCCGTACGGCGACGAGTGGTACGGCTACCTGATGCGCCGGCTCGCCGAGCGCCCCGCCAACCTGGTTTTCTTCGGCCGTGCCCTGATCTCCAAGAAGTAGATCCCCCGGTTCGGCCGACGGGCCGGCGGTGACCCCTCGGGTCACTGCCGGCCCGTTTCGGGTGTCCTGCTTGCCAAGCTTGGCTAAGTAGCTTAGCTTTAAGGCTATGACAGCTAGCCAGGTGCGGCGGGACGGTGGACACATCGCGTACGAGGCGCGGGGCGAGGGGCCGTTGGTGGTCCTCGCGCACGGCATGGGCGAGAACAGGGCGAGCTTCCGGCACCTTGTGCCGCTGCTGGTGGCCGCCGGTCACCGGGTCGCCTCGGTCGACGTCCGGGGGCACGGCGAGTCCAGCGCCGGCTGGCCCACGTACGCCCCGGCGGAGGTCGGCGCGGACCTGCTGGCCGTGGTCCGCGACCTCGACGCCGGTCCGGCCGTGCTGGTCGGCAGCTCGTCCGCCGCGGCGGCGGTGGTCTTCGCCGCCACCGACGCACCCGAACTGGTCACCGGCATCGTGCAGATCGGCGTGTTCGTCGGTCAGCCGAAGCTCAACCCGCTGCTGCGGATGGCGATGTGGTCGGTGCTGCACAGCCCTCGACTGTTCGGGATGTTCCACAACACCCTCTTCCCGGTGCACCGGCCCGTCGACGACGCGGCGTACCGCCGCTCGATGGTGGCCAACCTGCGCGAGCCCGGTCGGATGGCCGCGACGCGCGGCGTGATCGCACCGGCCGAGCCGCACTGGACCGCCCGTGCCCCGCAGGTGCGGCAACCGGTGCTGGTGCTGATGGGCTCCAAGGACCCGGACTTCCCCGACCCGGGAGCCGAGGCGCGGGCCGCCCGGCGGCTCTTCGGCACCGCCGAAGCTCGGATGATCGAGGAGTCCGGCCACTACCCGCACGCCGACCGGCCGCAACGCACCGCCGAGGAGCTGCTCGGCTTCCTGGCGGTGTGTGCCGGTGCCTAGGGTCGGCCTCAACCAGCAGACCGTCGTACGGGAGGCGGCCCGGCTGGCCGACGAGGTCGGCTTCCAGCAGCTCACCCTCGCCGCGCTCGCCAGCCGGCTCGGGGTGGCGCTGCCCAGCCTCTACAAGCACGTACGGGGGGCGGACGCGTTGACCCAGAAACTGGCCGCCCTGGCGACCGCCGAACTGGCCACCGAGATGACCACCGCCGCCGTCGGCCGCTCCGGTGGGGACGCGCTCCGGGCCATGGCGGACGCCTACCGTGGCTACGCCCTCCGGCACCCCGGCCGCTACCCGACCACCCAGCGGGTGCCGGACCCGGCCGACCCGGAACACGTCGAGGCCGGCGAACGCGCCGTCGGTGCCGTCTTCGCGGTGCTGCGCGGGTACGGGCTCACCGGGGACGACGCGGTGGACGCGACCCGCGCGCTGCGCAGCGCCCTGCACGGCTTCGTGACCCTGGAGGCCGCGGGGGGCTTCGGTCTGCCCCGTGACGTCGACCGCTCGTACCACCAGTTGGTCGCGAGCATGGACATCTCGTTCCGCTCCTGGCCGCGCACCGGCGGGTGAACGAGCCACCGGGCCGATCGGCCCGGGGCGGCCTCGCCGCGTCCAGGTAGTGGTCGTACCCTTCGGCGGGTGACTGACGAGGTGCAGCAGCCAGCACCGCGGCGGCTCTGGCCGCTGTGGACGGTGCTCGTGGTGGTCGTCCTGCTGCTGGGCTGCGGCCTGCCGGCGGCGCTCGTCGTCGGAGTGATCCGGGAGACAGGCTCGCGCGCCACTGTCAGCCGGGTCGGCGCCTCGGCGGCCGACGACCCGGCCACCGCCGTGGCCCGGGGGCTGTCCGACCGGATCACCGCCCAGCTCCACCGGCAGTCAGCGGCGCTCCTGGGCGGCGACCGCGCCGGGTTCCTCGCTGTCGCCGATCCCGCCGCCCACAACGACCTGCGCCGACGCTTCGCCGCACTGCGCGAGCTCAAGGTGACCGGCTGGCGGGCCGAGCCGAGTGGCCTGCCCGTGCCGATCATCGGCAAGCCCGGCGAGTGGCGGCTGCTGGTGCGCTTCCAGTACTGCTTCGTCACGCCGAACTGCCGGCCCAGCCCGGTGCTGATCGGCACCCGGTGGCGGGAGAACGGCGACCAGCCCCGGATGGTCGCCATGGAGGAATCCAAGTCGGTGGAGACCGGCACCCGACCGTGGGAGATCAGCGACCTGGCGGTCGCCATCGGCGCGCGGACCATCGTCGCCACCACCCCGGCCCTGCGCGGCAAGCTGCCCGGCCTGCTCGCGCAGGCCGAGGCGGCGGCGAAGGTCGCCGACGGGTACGCGGTGACCAGCTCACCGCCGGACCGGTACCGGATCTTCTACGCCGGGCGCACCGAGTGGCAACGCTGGTACGGCGGGGAACGTCCGGAATGGACCGGCGGTTACGCGGTGACGGTGGGCGGCGGCCACCACGAAGTGGTGCTCAACGCCGAAGGGCTCACCAACAGCGGCACCGACGACCTGCTGCGGCACGAGCTGACCCACGCGGCGTCGCTGCCGGAGCGCGGCTACCCGGGCAAGCTCACCTGGTGGTTGGTCGAGGGCCTGGCCGAGTTCGCCGGTGCCGGCGGCCAGGCGGTCGACCGGTACGAGGGGATCGCCGACGTGCGCAAGATGGTCCGGGGCGGCTGGGACGGCAAGTTGGAGGGCGTCAACCCCGCCGACGACGCCTCCGCCGAACGGGTCGCCGCCAGCTACGGCATCGGCTACCTGGCCGTTCGGCACCTCGTCGACAGGTACGGGCCGCTGCGGCTGCTCACCTTCTTCAAGACAGTGGTGCACGACGGCAGGACCATCGACGCGGCTTCCGAGAAGGCGTTCGGTGAGCAGTGGTCGACGCTGCACGACGAGTGCGTGGCGTACGTCCGCGCCACCGCCGCCTGACGCAGCTCGCAGGCGGTGCGGCGGTGCGCCGTACCATCGATG
>NZ_JBEYSL010000273.1:0-8989 GCF_040642735.1 Micromonospora sp. NPDC047753
CAGGATGCCCTCCGCGCCGATCTCCACGTCGAAGCCGTCCACCTCGGTCAGCTTCAGCACGTCCCGAGCGCCCGAGTGGGTGACAGTGCCGGAGATCACCGCGCTGGCCGCCCAGCCGATGCACGGCTACGGGCTGATCGGTGAGGTCGCCGCCCTCTCCGACAACCGCGTGTCGCTACGCCCCGGGACGCTCTACGGTGCTCTCGACCGGCTGGTCGACGCCGGCCTCGTCGAGGTCGACCGGGAGGAGGTGGTGGACGGCCGACTGCGCCGCTACTACCGCCTCTCCCCCGCTGGTGAGACCGCGTTGAGCACCGAGACCGAGCGGCTGCGCCGCAACGTCGACGCCGCCACCGCCCGGCTGTCCAAGCGGACTCGCGCCGCCCTCCCGGTCACCCCACGCACGGCCGGAGGCTTGGCATGAACGACCTGGAACGCCGCTACCTCCGGCTGCTGCGCGCGTACCCCGCCGACTATCGGCGCGCCCGCGGCGCCGAAATCGTCGGCACCTACCTCGACCTGGCCGCCCTTGAGCAACGCTGGCCGACGCCGGCGGACGCCGCGGACCTGGTGCGCGGCGGCCTCCGCCAGCGGCTGCGGGCCGCGGGCGTCACCGACCTGATCCCCGGGGTACGCCTCGCGGCGCTGCTGGCCCTGGTCACCGCGAGCGCTCTCGCCGGAGTCTGGGGTACGGCAGAGCTGCACCCGCCGCCCGCCGAGTGGGGCGTCCCCCACGTCGGCCCGTTCGTCTCGCTCGGTGTCGTCGCGTGGGCGGCATGGCTGCTGGCGGCGGTGGTGATCGCCGTCGCGCCGAGCCGGGCCGCCCGGTGGGCCATCACCCTCGCGCTGGTGCTCACGATCACGCTGCCACCGGTGGCCGCGGCGCTCGACGCACTTCGACCGCCGCTGATGGTGCTGCTGCCGCAGGTGGTCCTGGGCCTGCTGGGGCTCGCCCTGCCCGATCGACCGTCCCGGGCGATCCGCCTCGCGCCGGCGCTGTCCGCGCTGTTGGCGGTGCTGGCGACGGAGTTCCTGGTGGGCCTGGATGCGGTCGGCAGCTACTACGGCGCCACCCTGGAGATCTTCCTGCCGTCCGTCGGCGGACTGTTGCTGGCCGTCGGGGCACTGTTGGCCATGGGGCTGGCACTGGGCGGGGACACCCGCGGCGGCTGGGCGCTCGTCACACTGCTCACTCCCGCCGGCTTCCTGGCGGTGCCCGGCCTGGCTGACAACTTCGGCGCGGCACAGGGCGCCGTCACCTTCGCGGAGCTGGCAGTGACCGCTGTCGCCGTCGCGCTCGCCGGTCCCGCCGTACTGTTCCTCAGCGTCCTGTTCCGCTCCCGCCGGGCCTCCACCCCCCAGCCCTCAACCCAGCCCTGCCCCACCTGCGGCGCGCGAGCCTAGCCCCCCACCCCCTCAACCCCGCCCCGCCCCGCCCGAGGCTGACGATCATGAGGTTGGAGAGGCGCTGCGTCCGAACTGCACCCGGCAACCCTCATGATCAACGGCGTCCATGGCGGGCGGTGCGGATGAGCACGGTCAGGAGCAGGGCGGTCATCGCCAGGGCACCGGGTGCCTTGGTGACGCGGGCCAGGTTGGTGCCGTCGGGCAGGGCGAGGAAGGCTGCCGCAGCGGTGGGCAGCACGAACCACGTCGTACGGGCGGCGGTGAGCGCGAGCAGCGCCAGCGGCCAGGTCGCGTACCAGGGGTGGAAGACCGGGGACAGGACGACGGTGGCGACCAGTGCCAACGCCGCGCCGTGCAGCGCCACCCGGGACCGCACCACCGGAGGACACCCACGCTCAGGGCGCGCGAACCCCGAGGGTGTGCCACCGGGAGACGCCCCCACGCGAGCAGCCACCTCGTGACCCGCGACCCCGGAACGTCCAGCCTCGGGACACTGGAACTCGTCGACGGACCCACCCCGATGAGCTGCGACGTCGTTCAGTCCGCGCAGGGTTCGCCAGGCCCGCCACCAGAGCACCAGCAGCACCCCGACGAGCAGCAGCAGCGCGACCGCTCGGACCATCGGCACCGCCTGCGGGTCCCGGCCGACCAGCGCGCCGGCGTAGTCGGCCACGAATCCCACGGCGGTGGGTGGCGACGTCCACTGCTCCGAGTCGCCACTGTGGGTCAGCCCGCCCACCCAGCCGAAGCCGAGGCCGGACACCGCGGAGGTGACCAGCAGCGCGGCGAGCAGCCCTCCGGCCAGCCATCCAGCGTGGCGCAGCAGTGCCCGAACGGTGTGCTGGTCGGGCATCCCGGCCAGCACCGCGAACGGCACCACCACCGCGGCGCTGGCCTTCACCGTGACGGCCAGCCCGAGCAGCGCTCCGGCCAGCAGCAGCGCCGCCGGCCGACCTGGTCGCCTGACCACTACCAGCAGTCCACACAGCAGCAGGCCCAGCATCACGGCGTCGTTGTGCGCGCCGGCCACCAGGTGTACGCCGACCAGGGGACCGGCCAGCGCCAACCAGACCGCCCGCCGGGCCGGCACCCCGGCCGCCCGGGCCAGAGCGGGAAGGCAGAGCGCGGCCAGCAGCAGCCCTGCCACGGCGATCACGCGCAGCGCCACGATGGTCCCGGTGAGCCCGCCGCCGAGGCCGACGGCGAGGGCCGCGAGCAGGACGAAGACCGGACCGTACGGTGCCGGGGTGTCCCGCCAGATCGGTGCCACGGTGTCCAGCCAGGGGCAGCCCGCAGCCACCACCCCCACTGTGTACGGGTCGACGCCGTGCGCGTACGTCCAGCCCTGGCAGGCGTACGAGTAGACGTCCCGGCTGCCCAGCGGTGGCGCGAGCAGCAGCGGAAGCGCCCACAGCCCGGCGGTGACGTACGCCCAACGGGTCGACGGCGCACCCTCGCGCAGTGACCACCACGCCCCGACCAGCAGCACGGTGCCGATCAGCCAGCAGGTCAGCGTCGCCGGGCCGTCCGGGGTCCGCCAGATCGACGCGGGTGTCACGCCCAGCGGGGCGTCAGGCAGTGCCCCGCCGAGGTATCCGGCCACGGCGAGCAGAACCGCCCCGAACAGGCCGGCGTACCGGGAGAGAGCGGCACCGGGAGCGGTCACCGGCGCACCTTCCCTCAGTCGGCGGCGACCGGCTGACGGGCCGCCCGAGCCGACCGTACCAACCGGATGACCAGCACGATCACCAACAGCGTCATCAGCGGCGCCCCGACCGTCTTGGTGTACCGGGGCAGCCCGGTGCCGTCGGGCAGCACCAGGAAGGACGCGACCAGGGCGACCACTGTGAACCATCTGGTCCGCTGGGCGGTGGCCGCGAGCACGAACAGCGGCCAGGTCCAGTACCAGGGGTGCACGACGGGGGCGAGCGCGACGGTGAGGGCGAGCGCGAGGCCGGCGTGGTACAGCGGGTCGCGGGTACGGGCCCGCCACCAGAGCCAGACGAGTAGCACCGCCAGGAGGACCACGGCGATTCCGCGAGTGACCGGGAGCGCGTCGATGTGACCACCGAACAGCGCCGCGACGTAACCGACAGTCTGCCCCACCGCGGTCGACGGGGACGTCCAGGCGATGGCGGCGCCACCCTGGGACAGCCCGCCGATCCAACCGAAGTCCAGCCCACCGAGGACGGTCACGCCGACCACCGTGGCTACGGTGCCGCCGACCACCCAGCCGCCGTCGCGGACCAGCGTGCGGATCCGGTACGGCCCGGCGGTGGCGGCCAGCGCGGCGAACGGCACCACCACCACGGCGGTCACCTTGATCGCCACCGCGACCCCGAGGAGGAGCCCGCCGACCAGCAGCATTCCGCGCCGGCCCGGGTGCGCCGCCACCACGGCCAGCCCACCGACCAACGCGGCGAGCATCAGCACGTCGTTGTGCGGGCCACCGATCAGGTGCGCGGCGACCAGCGGGGAACCCAACGCCAGCCACACCGCCCGCTTCGCCGGCACACCGGCCCGACGCGCCAGCGCCGGCAGTGCCCACGCGGTGAGGACGACGCCGACCAGCGACAGCGCACGGAACAGCACGATGCTGGCGGTCAGCGACCCGGTGGCCTTGACCACGGCGCCCGCGACGAGCACGAACAGCGGCCCGTACGGCGCCGGGGTGTCGCGCCAGATGACCGAGACCGTGTCCAGCCAGGGGCAGGGCAGCGCGGAGACACCCTGCTCGTACGGGCTGAGGCCGCCGACGAAGCTGGCGCCCTGGCAGGCGTACGCGTACACGTCCCGGCTGCCGAACGGCGGTGCGATCAGCAACGGCAGCAGCCAGAGCCCGACGGTGACCAGGGCCCAGCGCGTCGAGGGTCCCCCGTCACGTAGCGCCCACCAGGCGTACGCCATCAGGCCGGTGCCGACCAGCCAGGCGGCGAGGATCAGCGGGCCGTTGGGCCCCTGCCAGATGCTGACCGGGGTGCTGCGCAGGGGGCCGCCGGGAAACGCGCCGCCGAGGAAGGCGGACAGCGCGAGCAGCATCGAGCCGGCCAGGCCGGTCCAGCGCGCGAGGTGGGAAGGCACGCCGGACATGCTGCCAGCCCGTCGGTGGGAGGCCGACGGCAGGCACGGTCAGCAGTGGCGCGTCGGTGCCAGCCCACTGGAGATCGAGTAGTCGCCGGCGGCGCGGATTCGCACCTCGGTCCACCCGTCCGCGCCCGGTCGCAGACAGCCGTCCGGGCCGCTCAGTGTGAGCCAGCGCGACCAGCGCACCCGGACCGGCACGTCCCCGGGCGTGGCGGTCAGCCGGACCGCGCCGCGGTCGGCGGTGACGAGTCGACCCGGGGCACCGACCAGCGGGGTCGGATCGACCACGGCGTACATCCGCCAGGTCGGGTCACGCCAGACCTCCCGCAGGTACGGCAGGCCACCACGGATCAGCGCGGCCTCGTCGCGGCCCCACCGGTCGGCGGGTGCGTCCGGGGCGAGCACCACGTAGCTCACCGCCTCGTGCCGTAGCCACTTCTCGTACGTCTGCGCGCTCAGGCTGCCGTCGTAGAACAGCGCGTTGCGGTCGCTGTCGACCTGGCGTTCCCAACCCCGGGCCAGTGGCACGGTCGGCGGAAGGTACGCGGACTCCCAGTGGTCGCGCAGCGGCACCACCTCGACCCGCCCGGCCGGCTGCCGCCTGTCGAGTTCGGCGACGAGCGGTTGGTAGAAACTTTCGGCGCTCTCCGGGGCGCCGGCCCGGGTCACGTCGCTGATCATCACCGGCGACTGCCACCACACGGTCGCGGCGAGCAACCCGGCCAGCCACGGCCCCGGCAGGGCGGCGTACCCGGCCAGCACGGGCAGGGCGAACAGCATCGGCAGTCGCAGCGCGTTGGAACCGATCGGGCTGGGCACGTAGTACGCCCCGATCAGCAGCAGCACGGTGAGCGCCGCGCCAACGCGCAGCACCCGGCGGCGACGCGGCAGCACGACCGCCACCAGCACCGCGAGCGCGACGTTGATGCGCATCGACTCGGCCGAGTACGGCTGGGTGCCGCCGTTGCCGAAGACGAACGCCATCGGGGCGAGCGTGACGGCGGGCGCCACTGCCAGGACGAACCCCTCGGCCAGTGGTCGGTCGGCCCGCCAGCCTCCGGGAAGCCGGCGGCCCGGCCCGTCACCGGTGCGCAGGGCGCTGAGCAGCAGCGCCGCGCCGGCCAGCCCGGTGAACAGGCCGGCGACCGGGCTGGCCGCCGTCGCCAGAGCGGCGCAGACGGCGGCGAGCGTCAGCCGGAGCCAGCGCGGTGGGCGTTCCGCGCTGACCGCGCAGAGCGCCAGCAGCCCGAACGCCAGCCCGACCGCGAAGGTGATCCGACCGCTGGCCAGGTTGCCGACCAGCACCACCGCGCCGAGGACGCCGGCCAGCAGCGGTCGGCGGGCCCGGTTGCGGGTGAACAGCCAACCCAGCGCACCCGCGCCGACCACGGCGGCGATCGCCCCCAGCGGACGCACCCCGATCAGGGTGCCCAACCTGGCCGTGAAGAGGCTGTAGCCGTACTGGTTGACGCCGCCGTACCAGCCGAAATCGACCGGCGCGGACCCGTACCGCTCGGTGAACCCGGCACGCGCCACCTGGGCGGCGAGGTCGGTGCCCATCGGTGGAGCGAGGAGGAACGCGACGGCGAGCAGCAATGCCACCCCGGTCGCCACCGCCCAGCCCGCGACGCTCCGCCCGGTCGCGGGCGGCGACGCGTCAGGCATCGAGGACCCGTTCGGCAGCGGCGCGGGAGCGGCGGCCGGTGCGCAGGTACTCGTCGAGGAACTCCCCCGGGTCGTCGCGGCCGAGCAGCCGGGCCACCCCGGCCAACTCCACCCCGTGCCGGGGCAGCTGGTCACCGGCCCGACCCCGGACCAGCATCAACGCGTTGCGGACCTGCGCGGCCAGGGCCCAACCGGCGGCCATCTCCGCGGCGTCCGCCGGGTCGATCAGGCCGGCCCGCTCGGCCGCCGCGAGGGCGTCGAGGGTACGCGTGCCGCGCAGCTCCGGGATCGCGCCGGCGTGCCGGAGCTGGACGAGTTGCACAGCCCACTCCACGTCGGCGAGCCCACCGCGACCCAGCTTGGTGTGGGTGGCCGGGTCGGCGCCACGAGGCAGCCGTTCGGTCTCCACCCGGGCCTTGATCCGCCGGATCTCGACGACCTGCTCGCGGGACAGCCCGTCGGCCGGGTAGCGCACCGGCTCGATCATCGCCTCGAACTCGGCGCCCAGGTCGGCGTCGCCGCAGACGAACCTGGCGCGCAGCAGTGCCTGCGCCTCCCACACCCGCGACCAGCGGGCGTAGTACGCGGCGTACGCGGCGAGGCTGCGGACCAGCGGGCCCTGGCGGCCCTCCGGACGCAGGTCGGCGTCGACGCCCAGCGGCGGGTCGGGGGCGGGTACGCCGAGCAGCCGGCGCAGCTCCTCGGCGACGGCGTGCGCGGCCGCGCTGGCGGCGCTCTCGCTGGTGCCCGGGGGCGGGTCGTAGACGAAGAGCACGTCGGCGTCGGAGAGGTAGTTCGACTCGTACCCGCCGAGCCGGCCCATGCCGATCACCGCGAACCGCAGCCCCGCCGGTGCCGGTTGGCTGGCCCGAGCGGCCCGCAGCGCGGCGGCCAGGGTGGCGTCGGTGACGTCGGCGAGCGCCGTACCCACCTCGGTGATGTCGGACAGTTTGCGGGCGGGCCGGTTCGCGCCGTCCGCCCGGGTGGGGCTGGGCGCGAGCGCGCCGGCCCGGCAGAGCAGATCGGCGCAGGCCACCCGGACCAGTTCGCGACGTCGCAGCGCGCGCACCGCGCTGGTGGCCTCGACCGGATCGGTGTGCCGGGCCGCCGCCGCCAGGAACCCCTCCCGCAGCACCTCGGACGCGCGGGGCGCCAGCTCGTTCTCCTCGGCCAGCAGCCGCAGCGCCTCCGGGTCGCGGGCGAGCAGGTCGGCGACGTACCGGGACAGTGCGAGGACCCGGGCCAGCCGACGGGCGACCGGGCCGCCGTCGCGCAGCAGCCGCAGATACCAGGGGGTGCTGCCCAGCTTGTCGGAGACCTTGCGGTAGTTGAGCAGCCCCCGGTCCGGCTCCGGCGCGTCGGCGAACTCGCTGAGCAGCACCGGCAGCAGTGTGCGCTGGATGGCCGCCGTACGGCTCACCCCGCCGGTGAGCGCCTGGAGGTGGCGCAACGCCCCGGCCGGGTCGGCGAAGCCGAGGATCTCCAGGCGGTTCCTGGCCGCCTCCGGGGTGAGCCGCAACCCGTCGGCCGGAACCCGGGCCACCGACTCCAGCAGCGGCCGGTAGAGCAGTTTGGCGTGCAGTCGGCGTACCTCGGTGGCGTGGGTGACCCACTCGGCCCGGAAGCTCTCCACGGCGCTGCGCCCCGGCGCGGCCGTGAAACCCAGCGCGGCGGCGAGCCAGCGCAGCGCGCCCGGCTCGGCGGGCACCGTGTGCGTACGACGCAGGCCCTGGAGTTGCAGCCGGTGCTCGACGCCGCGCAGGAAGCGGTAGCCGCGCAGCAGGGCCTCGCCGTCGGCCCGACCGACGTAGCCGCCGGCGACGAGCGCGCGCAACGCCGGGATGGTGCCGGGCGGACGCAGCGTCTCGTCGCCGCGACCGTGCACGAGTTGCAGCAACTGGACGGCGAACTCGATGTCGCGCAGCCCGCCCGGACCGCGCTTGATCTCGCGCTCCAGCTCCTTCGGCGGGATGTGGTCGATGATCCGGCGGCGCATGGCGCGGACGTCCTCGACCGCCTCGGGCCGCTCGGCAGCCCGCCAGACCAGCGGCGCGAGCTGGTCGATCCACTCCTGGGCCAGCGGCAGGTCCCCGGCGGCCGGGCGGGCCTTGAGCAGCGCCTGGAACTCCCAGGTGCGCGCCCACCGCCGGTAGTAGGCCAGGTGGCTGGCGAGGGTCCGCACCAGCGGGCCGCGGCTGCCCTCGGGCCGCAGCGCGGCGTCCACCGGCCAGGCGACGAGCCCGCAGATGGAGATCAACCGGGTCGCCACCTGGGTCGCGGCGGGCAGGTCGGCGTCCTCGGCGGCCACGAAGATGACGTCCACGTCGGAGACGTAGTTCAGTTCGCCGCCGCCGCACTTGCCCATCGCCACGACCGCGAGTCGGGGCCGCTCGGTCCCCTCCGCCAGCTCCGCGACCGCGATCTCGTACGCCGCGGACAGCGTCGCGTCGGCCAGCGCGGAGAGCGCGGCCATGGTCTGCTCCAGGCCGCGACCGCCGGTCAGGTCGGCCGCCGCGATCCGCAACAACGCCAGGCGGTACGCGGTCCGCAGCGCCGCCACCGGGTTACCGCCGTCGGCCGGCTCCAGCCGCCCCTCGGCGATCGGGGCGAGCCCGTCCGCTGCGGTCCGCAGCGCCCGGTAGTGCTCGGGGTGGGCCACCAGGTGGTCGCCGAGCGCCGCCGACGCGCCCAGCACCGCGATCAGCCGCCGCCGCAGTCCGGGATCGGCGTGCACGTCCGCGAGCAGCGGCGATTCGGTGCCGCCTGCGGTGGCACTGGCCGCCGGCAACCTGTACTTCGCCGTCGGCGACAACACCAACTCCGGCGGCGACTC
>NZ_JBEYSL010000274.1:0-8959 GCF_040642735.1 Micromonospora sp. NPDC047753
CCGGCCCGCAGCGCCGCGAACAGGTAGTCGTCGCGGTCGAAGGTGGTGAGGATCAGCACCGCCGGCGCCCCGGGGCCGTCGGCGACGATCTGCCGCAAAAGGGGAAAAAGTCTGAGGGGTGACGCCTGATCGGGCGTCAGGGTCGGCGGCCTGGCGAGCGGGGGGCTCGTGGCGCCGGGACCCTGTGTAACGACCGCCGGGCCGGGGTCATTCCGGGTTGGCCCGTCCATCGGCACCCTCATCGCGGCGGTGCCAGCGGTCGTGGGGGTGGTAACGACCGGACCGGGGCCCGCATTCCCACCCGCTGGACGGGGCAACGAGCCCGTGGCTCTGCGATCGTCAGGGTATGTAACGGGCCCGGCCCCGCCATGATTCCGGCCCACCGGTGCGACCTGTCACGCCCACCGAGATCCTTATTCGGACAAACCCCCCACAACACCCTACTGGTGCGGTCGGAAACCGCACATATCGGGCATGATCACTTAGCGCACACCGATCGGGACGTCCCGGAGCCCCCGGAACATGCGCGTGCGTCCCAGACATAGGTCACTCGGGGCTGATCCGGCGAGCGTTAGTCGTTCGTCCTACCCAGCGCCCGGCGGGATGGGGTGATCGTTGCGGTGCCGCCCGTCAGACAGCGGCGACGTACGAACATCGACAGCACCGCGGCGCTGGTAGTCGTCCGCCAGAATCGCGACCAGCGGCGGGATGGCAGGACGCGAGACCTCGGGGGCCAACTTCGAAAGGCCCTCGATCTGCTGGATAGAAACGTCGCGCAGCCAACCCCGCCGGCCTATGACAAGTTGGCCAATCACGTCCTTGAACGCCTGAGCCTTGCCGCCCTGCCAGACCACCAAGCCGACGCGCATCGCGGCGAATACCTCTGCCACATCGCGGTCGTCGACAAGGTCACGTTCGTAGATCGTGAACAACCGGGGGAACTCGACGAACAGATTCGGGTGCTGCGCCAGCACCGGAGCGAGCCGCACCGCCGCCTCGGTGCCCTCCGACCACAGCACCATCTGGGCCAGCCTGTGTACGTCAACGTATTGGAGGCGACCAGCGTGGTGGACGAGATACTCGATGAGGAGGTTGACGATCTCCCCCGCCGAGGACTTGGTCGTGGCCGCCATGATGGTGTCGTGGTCGCCCGGGCGTTCGTCACGGTGCACCAGGGACGACACCACCTTCATGCACACGTCGCCGCGCTCGTCGAACCACTGCCCTACTCGACGACCGTGCAGGGCTGTCGCGCCGAGAAGGAACTGAAGCTCGCGAGATGAATCGCCCGCGAGGCGGGCTTCGTGTGCGTGCCGCAATAACCGGTCGATCGGTACGCTCCGTTTGGACACCAGGGGCTCGCCATCGGTGGAGAAGTCGATGGCAGAGAGAAGCATCGCCCAGCCATTGTCGTCGAGACCGGCATGCAGGAACCTGATGGTGGACTGCCACCAGGACAGCGGCTCACGATCGTCGGGCACGAGCTCGCCCAGGGCAATCGGCGCGTGTGTGAGTTCGACCAGAAGTGTGAGCAGATTACCGAGGTACGCGGCGATGCGGCCGAGCAGGTTACGCCCGGACGGGTTGTAGTCGCGAACTCGTCCGAACGTCTCGCGCTCCTGGCTGGAGCGGATGAGCGATTTCAGCTCGGCGACGATCATGGCCTGCAGCTCAGGCGACCTGGTCTCGAACAGTTCCCGAACGAAGGGCATGATCGCGCCTCCGACCGACAGTTGCTGGTGCGACAGCAGCGCGAAGAACTGGTCGTCGGTCCATTCTTGGCCGACCGGCAGGTATCGTCGCGCATTCGCGAGGCCGTCCAACTGGTGCAATACGTGGTAAGCGATCAGGTACTCACCGAACGTCGCGTGCAGAAATTCGTAACTGCTGCCGGTGACGAGACTGCTTTTGACATCCGCGGCATGAATGAAGAAGAACCTGGCGATGGTGCGGATCGCCGGATCCAGCGGGTGGGGCAAGCGCTTCCGGTTCCCGGTGGACGCGGCCGACGAGTGCAGCATCGGCGCGAGATCGAGATCCAGGTCCTGGCCACTCACCGATTGCTGCCCCCGGTTGAACATGGCGAACGCCGCGATCCCGAGTTGCCACAACTCGCGGTCCGCCTGGGCGGCGGCCTCGTCCCCACCCAGCGGTCGGCCCGCCGGCCGGGGCGCCTTCGTGACCTCACGACTCACGTAACCGTTGAGCAGCCACTGGTAAAGCTGCCCCTGCGTGACCTGACCGGCGCTGTCCACCGGCGGGGCGTCCGTCGCCCCGAAGATCGCCAGCATGAGGAGGAGCAGCGGCTGGCGAGCCAGCTCGCCCATCGACCACACGCTGTCCGCGGCCAGCGGCTTGACCGTCTCGTTGGCGATCGGCTCGCGATTGGCCTCGTTCCACATGTCGACCCACGCGCCGACCTGCTCCCGGTCGAAATCGTTCAACTTGAGCACCAACGAGCCGACCGGGATGTTCGCGATGTTGGCAACGACGGTACGGGAGGTCACCACGACAGAAACGGGCGAACCGATCGAGGCTTCCTTCTCCTGAAACGCCTGGACCTCGTGCAGGAAGCTGGACTCGGTCGCGCCGGTGGCCTGCATCAGTTCGTCCAGACCGTCAAGGAGCACCACTCTCGTGACGTCCTGACTGGCGTCGGACAGCTCACGCCACCGCACGCCGAGGTGAGTGTCGTCATCCAGGAAATCCTGAATCTGCTGGTAGATCTTGCCCGCCGGATTCTTCACCTCGCGAAGCGGCACACGGACAGCCGTGAAATGCTCAGCCGGCAACCGCGAGGCCGTGATCTTGGTGAGCAGGGACTTGCCGGCGCCCGGATGGCCGAGAATCACCAGCGGGCGCTCTGTGCTGCGGGGCGAGGCGAAATACGCGGCGAGAATGTGATCCAGGCGGTACCCGTTTCGCTGCAGCGTCCACCACTCCTCCTCCCAGGGGCGAGACTGGCCGTCGGTGACAGCCCACTGGAAGTGCGGGTTCACGTAACCCGACTCGGTCGTGGGCATCAGCAGGCCCGACATCTGATCCATCTCGGTGATCTGAGCGATCGGCTCCGACAATCGATGGCGGTTACGCTGCGCCATGATCGCCCGGGCGCGCTCGTGCTGACCATCGAGAAAGCGCGGCAGGTCGTTGAGGAGCTTCTCCATGAACGCGAGCGACCGTTGCTGGAACTCCAACGACGTCTGGTGTGCGGCCTCTTGCGCCGACGCCACCGACTCGATCTCGTCCAGCAACGCCCACATGCCGAACTCCGGCACGTCAGCCGCCAGCCGCCTGTAGTCATCGCGGTAGAGCGCGGCCGCGGTCTCGGCGATGTTCGCCTGCAGCGATTGTCCGAACTGCCAGCCCGCGACGGCCTCCATCTTCTCCCAGGCGGCGAGGCCCCGGAAGAAGCCCAGACAGTGCTCCGTCAGGGCCCGGTAGAACGGCGTTATCGAGGCCCGCAGGTTAGCCTCGAACCCACAGCCCGCCCAGGGCAGCGGCAGTTCCGCACGCAGCAGGTACGAAACAATCGTCTCGTGCGTGACGGCGCCTTCCCCACCTACCATCCGCTGTTTCTCGACCTCGGTGAGCCGAAGGCTTGCGTAGTGCTTGCCCAGCACCTCTTTCAGGGCAGCGAAGAACGCGCCCGCGGCCACCGAGGTATGCGCGGCCGCGATCAGCTGATGCCGATCCCGACCCTTGGCACCGAGGGTCCGCTCCCGGAAGCGGTCGACAGCCGTCGAGATCTGCTGGACCAGCTCGTTCTTCTGGTCGATCCATCCCCACGCGGCACTTATCGCCGGCACCGCGATGCCGGCACCCCCGCTGCCGAGGGCCGCCAACCCCAGCAGGGTGGCGAGCCTTTGACCCCACCCCGGGTCCTGCTTGCCGAGAATGCGGCGGGCGGTGTCGAACGACATTGACGAACCGCTCAACGAGAGTCCCTTCAGATGACCACCGGGAAGCGGCCACCCTAGCCCTTCGAAACCGGGCGAGCAGTCGGTTATCCGGCAGTCCCCACCCCGGTCAGCCGCGCAGATCCGCGCTTGCGGAGGCACGACGCACCACCCCCCCCGGGCAGCCAATGCACCTGACATGGGCGAAGGCCAAAGAACGACCTGAGCGACACCGGCTCTGGCGGGCGTTACCCTGACACCATGCAGGCCGTCTCCCCCACCGCGACCGGCGTGGCCTTTCTGGCCCGCCCGGGTCGCCCCGCTGTGGTGGCACGGACCCTCGCCGAGCTTGCCGGCCCCACCCGAGGTGTGGTGGAACTGCCGGTACGGCTGATGTGGAACGCCGAGCGCACCTTTGACTGGAGGTGCCGATCGGCGACCTGCACGCGGCCGTCTACGCGCTGCGCGACGCGGCCGGAGCGCCGGTGCCGGTGCGCGGCTCCGCCGGGCTGGGCGTGGTGCACGCGGCACTGCCCGGGGCTCTGGCAGCCGACCGGGTGGCGTCCATCCTGGCCGCCGTCAGAGGGGTGCTGTTGGCCCGGCAGGGTCGCTGCGTGGTGGTCTCCGCTCCGGCGGCGGTCCGCCAGGCGGTCGACCTCTGGGGCGAGCTGGCTGGCCTGGCCCAGTTGCGGGCCGCGAAGCGGCACCTGGATCCGGAGCACCGGCTCGCGCCCGGCCGGCTCCCCGGCGGCCTGTGAGGCCGGGCCGGCAGAGGGTCAGTCCATCCACCACCGGTGCATGTCCAGCAGCGGCGGGGTGAGACGGGCCACCATCACCAGCAGGCCGCCCACCGCACCGGCCAGCAGCAGTGACCGGGTCACCCGGGGCAGGACCGCGCGCTCCCGGGCGACCACCGCCCCCGCGACGATCGCCAACGGCAGCCCGAGCACCGCACCCGTCAGGTAGAGCACCGCCACCACGGGGTGGAGCACACCGAAGAAGGCGATGTCCTTCGGGTCGTACGCGCCGGTCAGCATCTCGGCCGGCCCGACGCCGGCGCTCGTCATCCGTCCGACGTAGAGCAGCAGCACGGCGAGGAACCCGCCGATGGTCGCGAACTGCGCGGCGATCAGGGCCCGCACCGCCGGCCGGGAGTACGACGTGACCTGCGCGACGCTCGTCATGGCCGTCAATCTACCCAGCGGGCCGACATCCGGGGGCCCGTGCGGCGGTCAGGTCGCGTCGTTGCGGAGCACCAGGACGGCGATGTCGTCCCGGGGCGGCTCGACCGAGAAGTTGATCGCCGCGGCGCGCAGCCGGGCGGCCACCACGTCGGCCGAGTATCCGGCCAGGGGCGCGGCGGCGTCCCGCAGCCGGTCGGTGCCGAACAGCTCCCGGCCGCGCCTCCGCTCGGTGACGCCATCGGTGTAGAAGATCAGCGAGTCGCCCGGTGCGAGCGTGATCTCCGCCGTCGGCGAGGTGATCGTGTCGAGCAGGCCGAGCGCGGTGCCGCCCGTGCCGACGAACCCGGCACCGCCCGCTGCGGCAAGCAGCACCGGCCGGTCGTGCCCTGCGAGGTGCAGCGAGACGTCCAACTGGTCACCCTCGCCCGGCCCGACCGCTGCCAGCGCCAGCGTGCAATAGCGACCGCCGCCGCGCTCGACAAGTGTCTCGTTGAGCCGCGCCAGCGCCTCCGGTAACGGTTTGCCGTCGCCGACCAGCACTCGGATCACGTCCCGGACCAGCCCGGTCACCGCAGCGGCCTGGACACCCTTGCCGGAGACGTCACCGATCACCACCAGCCAGCGCCCGTCGGGCAGCGGCACCACATCGTAGAAGTCGCCACCCACCTCGGCGTCGTCGCCGGTCGGGACGTACTCGGCGGCGAAACCGATCCCGTCCACCAGCGGCAGCACCGGCGGCAGCAGAGACTGCTGGAGCGTCTGCGCCACCCGACGGCGTTCGGCATGGATCCGGGCGTTCTCGATGGCCAGCGCGGCCCGCCGGGCCACGTCCTCCAACACGGCCACCTCGTCCGGGTCGTGCCGGTGCCGCTGGTGTCGCCCCACCGCCAGGGTCCCGAGTCGCTGCCCGCGCGCGATCAGCGGAACGGCGAAACCCTCCATCGGCCCGCCCAGGGGAATCTGCGCCGCGCTGCGGGACGCCTCGCGGAGGCGGGCCTGGATCGAGTCCGGACCGGTCTCGGCCAGCACCTTGTGCAGTTGCGGAAGCATCGACTCGTCGGCGTGGCTGGCCGCCGCCAGCCGGAGCCGACCCCACTCGTCGGTGGTGTGCACCGCGCACCACTGACCGAGTCGCGGCACCACCAACTGCGGCACCAGCGCCATGGTCAGGTCGACGTCGAGCGACTGGGCCAGCAGCTCGCTCGCCTCGGCCAGGAAGGTCAGCCACACCTGCCGGCGGACATCGGCCCGGCGCAGCCGGTCGTTCTCCAGGTGCAGCGACAGCCGCTCGGCGGTGAGCACCGCCAACGGTTGGGCGTACGCCGACGGCGCGGCGTCCAACTCCAACTCCCCGGCGTACGGGCGGTGCACAGTCAGTGGCACCCGGAGCAGTTCGCTGCCGGGGCGGGGTGGCCGACCGAAGCGGGCCAGCACCTGGCTGCCCTGCCCGTCGCCCCGGTCCAGGCGGATCGTGCCGCCGGCTGCGCCCACCATCTCGGCGACCCGGCTGAGCAGGCTGGTGGCGAAGTCGGGCAACGGGTCGTCCCCGTACAGGTCGGGGGCGGTCTGCATGAGTTCGCTCATCGCGCTGGCGCTCGGCGCGGACCCGTCGGTGCTCGTCCAGGGGCCGGCGTTGGCCGGTGTCGATTCGCTGATGGTCCCGCTGCTGGGCAGCTCGGTGCCGGGGCGGTCCAGCCGGAACCAGACGCCCTTCCCGGTGGGCAGGTAGGTGGTGCCCCAGCGGCTGGCGAAGTGGTCGACGAGCAACAGGCCCCGGCCCCGCACGGAGACCTCGTTGATCTCGGCGGAGTCGTTGCGGTCGCCCACGGTCAACTCGTCGCCGGAACCGGGTGCGAAGTCGGAGACGGTGACGGTCAGCCCGATCTCGTCCGCGACGACCTCGATGTCCAGTTCGGTGCGGGCGTGCTCGACGGCGTTGGTGGTCAGCTCGGTGGTGAGCAGCAGCGCCTCGTTGGCCAGCTCGTCCAGGTGTGACTCGGTCAACACCGAACGGACCACGGCGCGGGCGGCGGCCGGTGTGCGCCGGTCGGCGGGCAGCCGGACCCGCCGGACGGCCCCGTCCTGGGCCCCGGCCGTCGCGGGCCCAACCTCGCCTGACACCCCCGTATCCTCCACCGTCGCACTGCCGGGTGCCAAGCCGATCAACGATCCAGTGCTGTCGCGTCGCTCAGCGGCACCGTTGGGGGCGTTGGGGGCGGACGCGTCGAAACGATTGGCCCGGGAGCCGGGCGAGGTTTGCGGCGCGGCGTGCCGGCCCGACGCCGATCGGGCGGGTCGACGGGGCGATCGATGCCACCTGGCGGGTCGCGCACCCTGGCACCACGGCGCGCGCGGGCACAATATGGGGTGCCGGTGTGTGCGCACGGACCGGCGCCCCCCGAGTTGAGCGAGGAATGATGACCACGTCGAAGCAGTCGGTGGCGGATCCGTCCGCGCTCGACAACGAGGCGCTCCTCGGTGAGTTGACCGAGGCACTGCGACGGATCGGGCGGGGCGACCTGAAGGTCCGGCTTCCCCGCCGGGCCGGCGCGGCCGGTGAGGTGGCGGACGCCTTCAACGAGGTGGTCTCGCTCCAGGAGCGGCAGTATCTGGACCTGCGGCGGATCAGCCGGATCGTCGGTCGCGACGGCCGGCTCACCGAGCGGCTCGACGACGAGGGGCTGGACGGCTCCTGGGCGGAGGGGCAGCGGGCGATCAACTCACTGATCGACGACCTGGGTCGACCGACCACGGAGATCGCCCGGGTGATCGTTGCGGTCGCCGACGGTGACCTGTCCCAGCACATGGCGTTGGAGATCGACGGTCGGCCGCTGCGCGGTGAGTACCTGCGCATCGGGCGCACCGTGAACACGATGGTGGACCAGCTGTCGTCGTTCTCCAACGAGGTGACCCGGGTGGCCCGTGAGGTGGGCACCGAGGGCAAGTTGGGTGGCCAGGCCGATGTGCGGGGCGTCGCCGGCACCTGGAAGGACCTCACCGACTCGGTGAACACCATGGCGTCGAACCTGACCGGCCAGGTGCGGTCGATCTCGCAGGTGGCGACGGCGGTGGCCAAGGGTGACCTGTCGCAGAAGATCACCGTCGGCGCGCGTGGTGAGGTGGCCGAGCTGGCCGCCACGATGAACTACCTGACCGACACGCTGCGGCTCTTCGCCGAGCAGGTGACCCGGGTGGCTCGTGAGGTGGGCACCGAGGGCAAGTTGGGCGGCCAGGCCGAGGTGCCGAACGTGGCCGGCACCTGGAAGGACCTGACCGACAGCGTCAACTCGATGGCGTCGAACCTGACCGCCCAGGTCCGTAACATCGCGCAGGTCTCCACGGCGGTGGCGCGCGGCGACCTGTCGCAGAAGATCACGGTGGCGGCGCAGGGCGAGATCCTGGAGTTGAAGGACACCGTCAACACGATGGTGGACCAGTTGTCGTCGTTCGCCGACGAGGTGACCCGGGTCGCGCGTGAGGTGGGCATCGAGGGCAAGCTGGGCGGCCAGGCCCAGGTGCGCGGCGTCTCCGGCACCTGGCGGGACCTCACCGAGAACGTCAACCAGTTGGCCGGCAACCTGACCAGCCAGGTCCGCAACATCTCCCAGGTCTCCACCGCCGTGGCGAAGGGCGACCTGTCGCAGAAGATCACGGTGGACGCCCAGGGCGAGATCCTGGAGCTGAAGAACACCGTCAACACGATGGTGGACCAGTTGTCGTCGTTCGCCGACGAGGTGACCCGGGTGGCCCGTGAGGTGGGCACCGAGGGCAACCTGGGCGGTCAGGCGCAGGTGAAGGGCGTTTCCGGCACCTGGCGGGATCTGACCGACAACGTGAACTCGATGGCGTCGAACCTGACCAGTCAGGTCCGCAACA
>NZ_JBEYSL010000275.1:0-8947 GCF_040642735.1 Micromonospora sp. NPDC047753
CGCGCGACGCGCGCCGGAAGACCTCCTGCCAGTACGGCGCCCACTCCTGCGCCCAGCGCCAGACGAACCAGCCGTTGACAACCACGTTCAGTGCGGGCGGGCGCACGGTACGGCCGGGCGGGCGCACGGTACGGCCGGGCGGGCGCACGGTACGGCCGGACCGGCCGAGGGTGGTCGGCAGGGCCGGCTGGGCGGTGATCAGCGGCGGACGACCCGGCGGGGCTTCGCGGCCTTGACCTCGGCGAACCGCTTGAGCTGCTGAGAGCGGTAGTCCCGGCCGAGCGCGGTGAGCACCAGATAGCCGATCAGCAACCCGGCGCCGCTGGCGAGCAGGTAGAGCCAGATCTGGGCGAAGAACGTCGCCGCGCCGCCGGCGAACGGGTCGTGACCGACCAGCAGGGGCCCGACCAGCACAGTCAGCAGCATCGCCACCGGCACCACGAGGGCCATGTCGGCGGCCCAGCCCGCCAGCGGCCGGCGACGACCCCAACGGAAGGCGACCACGGCGAGGATCAGGCCGATCACCGTGAACATCGCCAGCGACACCCGGTCGGCGGCGGTGTCGTCACCGTCGAAGCCGAGCCGGATGATCAATCGGGCCACCACGTTGACCGCGAACAGCGCTGCAACGAGCACCCCGAGGTCACGCCACCGCTTGTCCATCGCCGGACCCTCCTGCCGTACGCCCCGTCGCGGGGTTCGCATCCCTGGCAGGAATATCTACCACCCTTACCTGGGAGCCGTCATCACCCGACAGCGTCCGGAATCAGCCCGGCGTCAGCCGCCGAGCATGGTCGGCTGTGGGGCGAGGATCTGCCGGAAGCCCATCACCGCGAAGGTCATCGCGCCGGCCACGATCATGGCCAGCCCGACCCAGTTGTCGCCGGCCAGCAACAGGTCGCCCTCGTTGGTTCGGATGGCGGCGACCGCCATCAGCGCGAACCACGGCACAGCCGGCAGCGCCACCGCCCAGCGACGGCCGACCGCCTCGTACGCGAACCAGCTCAGCAGGATGTTGGCGCCGATGGCGAGGAGCACCGACACGCCGACCAGTTGCCCGCCGACGCGGAGCGTGGCGAGCAGCAGCTCCAGTACGCCGGTCAGCACACCAGCGATGACCACGACGATCCCACCGACCAGCCGGACGCCCAGGTCCAGCAGGCGCGGCGGTGGCCCCGCCGGGGGCGGGGCTTCCTGGTCCTCCACAACCGTCATCGGTGCGGCCGGCAGGGTCACCGGGAACCCGCCGCCGCGACCGGGGACCGGTCCGGGGCGGTCTCCGCGGGCAGGCCGGCGAAGAGGTCGTCCTCCCAGCCGTACGGCCCGGCACCCGGGCCCTTCTCCCCCAGCGCGAGCGTGAAGAACTCCACGCCCATGAACTCGCCACCGAAGTTGCCGGCGATCGAGTAGAGCCACGAGTTGGCCGGGATCTGGGTGGCGTGCGCCCGCATCGCGGCCTCCTTGGCCGTGTGCTGGTCGGTGCCGTCGATCCGGGCACCGATCTGGGCGTCCGGGGTGCCGAAGGGCAGGTCGGCGATGTCCTCGATGCCGCCGAACGGGTTGTCGGACGACTCGGCGAAATGCGTCATGCCGGCCTCCAGGACGCTGAGCGGCAGGGCCGTCCAGTAGACCTTGAGCGGGGCGCAGCCCTCCTCGGCGGCCAGCTCGACGGCGCGCATGGCCACCCGGTGCGCCTGGATGTGGTCGGGGTGGCCGTAGAACCCGTTCGGGTCGTACGTGACGAGCACCTGCGGGCGTACCTCTCGCAGGATCTCCACGAGGTGCCCGGCGGCCTCGTCGAGGTCGGCCTGCCAGAACGCCCGGGGGTGCTCGTTCGTCGCGAGCCCCATCATCCCGGAGTCACGGTAGCGGCCGGCGCCGCCGAGGAAACGGTGGTCGCTGACGCCGAGCGCGGCGCACGCGGCGGCCAGCTCGGCCACCCGGTACCCGCCGAGCTGGTCGGCCTCGGCGGCGGCGAGCTGTGCCAGCGCTGGCACGTGGATCTCGCCCTCCTCGCCGAGCGTGCAGGTCACCAGCGTGACGTGCGCGCCCTCGGCGGCGTAGTGGGCCATCGTCGAGCCGGTGCCGATCGACTCGTCGTCGGGGTGCGCGTGGACCAGCAGCAGGCGGCGGTCGGGCAGCATCGTCACGACGGTCACTCTAACTGGCGGTTCGGCCCAGCCAACGCTGACGCGTCCGCCCAGGTCGGCCACATCACCCCCGCTCCGGCTCTACGATTTGGCGTGTGGACTTTCCGGAGCTGGCCGCCCGCACCCGCCGGTTCAGCCACGGCGCGCCACGCGCTGTCTCGGTGGCTGAGGACGGCTCCCGGGTGATCTTCCTGCGCTCCGCCGGCCCCGAGGATCCGGCGGACGCGCTCTGGCTGTTGGACGTGAGCACCGGCGAGGAGCGGCTGGTCGCCGATCCGGCGACCCTGCTGGGCGAGGGCGGGGACGTCCGCTCCCTCTCCCCCGGCGAACGCGCGCTCCGCGAGCGGCTGCGGCTCAGCGCCGCCGGCATCGGCTCGTACGCGTTGGACGCGGCTGGCCGGGTTGCGGTGTTCGCGCTGGCCGGGCGGTTGTTCCGGGCCGATCTGGTGCACGGCGACGTGGTGGAGGTGGTGACCACCGGCCCGGTGCTGGACCCACGTCCGGACCCGAGCGGGCAGCGGCTGGCGTACGTGACGGACGCCGCCGAAGGGGTGCGTCGGGGTGAACTGCGGGTGATCGACCCCGACGGCACCGACACCCTGCTGGCCGGCGAGGACGCCGGGGTGAGCTGGGGGTTGGCCGAGCACATCGCGGCCGAGGAGTTCGGCCGGTTCCGGGGGTACTGGTGGGCGCCGGACAGCCGTTCGGTGCTGGCCGCGCGGGTCGACGAGTCCCGCCTGGAGCGGTGGCACCTGCACGACCCGGCCGAGCCGGCGAGCCCGCCGACCGCCGTCGCGTACCCCCGGGCCGGTGGGCCGAACGCGGAGGTCAGCCTGCACCTGCTGGACCTGGACGACGGCTGGGTCGACGTGCACTGGGACCGGGAGACCTACCCGTACCTGACCGGGGTGAGCTGGGGTGAGGGCACTCCGTTGATCACCGTGCTGCGCCGTTCGCAGCAGCATGGGCTGGTGCTGGCGGTCGACCCGCGCACAGGTGAGACGCAGGTGCACGCCGAGCTGGCCGATCCGCGCTGGGTTGAACCGATCGCCGGCACCCCCGCGCACCTGCCGGACGGCCGCGTACTGGTCGGCGGGGAACTTGCCCACGACGGGTACGACGCCCGGTGCCTGTTCGCGGACGGCACCCTGCTCACCCCGCCGTCGCTGTACGTACGACGGGTGGTGGGTCGGCTGCCGGCCGCCACCGGCCCGGCCGACCTGCTGGTGGAGGCGAGCGACGGCGAGCCGAGCGAGCGGCACCTGTTCCGGGTCCGCACCACCATCGGCGGTGGGGTGGACGCGCGTCGACTCACCACCGACTCCGGCTGGTACACCGCCGCTGTGGGCGGGGACGTGCTGGCCGTCGGGGTCGCGTCGCTGGATCACGCCGGGGTGCGCTGGACGGTGCGTCGCGGCGATCAGGAGATCGCCGAGTTGCGCTCGTTCGCCGCCGCCCCGCCGTATTCTCCGCTGCCGCTGCTCGAACGGGTGACCGACCGGCGGCTGCCGGCGGCGGTGCTCTACCCGGACAACCACGTGACGGGCCGGCGGCTGCCGGTGCTGTTGGACATCTACGGCGGCCCGGGGCACCAGGAGGTCGTGGCGGCGCGGGCCGCGTGGTTGGAGCGGCAGTGGTGGGCCGACGCCGGGTTCGCGGTGGTCACCATCGACAACCGGGGTACGCCGGGCGTGGCCCCGTCGTTCGAGAAGGCGATCCACCGGCGGGTCGCCGACGTTGTCCTGACCGACCAGATCGACGCGCTGACCGCGCTCGCCGGCAAGCACCCGGACCTGGACCTGGGACGGGTGGGGGTGCGCGGTTGGTCGTTCGGCGGGTGGCTGGCCGGCTTGGCGGTGCTGCGTCACCCGGAGCTGTTCCGGTGCGGGATCGCGGGTGCCCCGGTGACCGACTGGGCGCTGTACGACACCGCGTACACCGAGCGTTATCTGGGGTTGCCGGAAGACGGCCAGGACATCTACGCGCACCATTCGCTGGTCGAGTTGGCCGCCGAACCGGTCACCAGCCCGGATCACGCCCGCCCGTTGCTGCTGGTGCACGGCATGGCCGACGACAACGTGGTGGCCGCGCACACCCTCCGGCTCTCGGCCGCCCTGCTGAGCACCGGCCGACCGCACGCCGTGCTGCCGCTGACCGGGGCTACGCACATGGCCGCGAACGGCACCGCCGAGCGGCTACTCCCCCTGGAGCTCGACTTCCTCCGCACCCACCTGCTGTGAGCAGCATTCGACACCTGGGCGCGGCACATCGAGCCTCCTGAGCGACCACGCCGTCGGGCAGCGCGTGGAACGGCTCGACGGTCCACGCCGGCCCGTTCAGCTACCACCGATGGTCTTCAGGGCGGGATCTCGGTTCGCCCAGCCGCCCGAATTCGGCCTGGGCTGCACGATGAGCAGTGCCATCAGCACCTGGGCGGCTGCCACGGGCAGAGCTTCCGGCGGACCGTAGGCGCTGATTACAAAGAGGGGGAACGGCGCGGCGAAGAGCAGGATCGCGGCCAACCTGAACCAGTACCAGCGGACGTCCGACAACAGACGCAGCACTCCCAGGCAGCGGCTGGCCCGAGGCGGCGTGCGCGGTGGCGTGGTGCTGGTCCCCTGATCCGCAGCTCAGCAGCTCGGGCCGAGGATCGGTCAGCCGAGGCGGTGGGCTCGGCGTTGGAGGTACCGCTGTTCGACCTGGTTCTGGGTCAGCACGGCTGCTTCGCGGTACCGGGCCGCCGCGCCAGCCGTGTCACCGGTCATCTCGAGCAGATGTGCGCGGATCGCGCGTTCGCGTTGCCGGGTCAGCGGTTCCTCGTCCAGGTGGTGGACCCGGTTGAGGTCGTCGAGCAGGGCCAGCCCTCGGGCCGACCCGTACGCGTGCGCGACCGCGACCACCCGGCTCAGCCGCACCGGCGCGGTCGGGCTGAGGTGTTCCAGTCCCAGGTAGAGCGCCGCGATCTGGGGCCAGTCCGTCTGGTCCGGTGACGTGGCGGCGGCGTGCACGGCCGCGATCGCCGCCTGTAGCTGGTACGTGCCGACCTCGCGCCGCCGCCAGACGCCGTTGATCAGGTCGGTGCCCTCGCGGATCAGCTCGGGATCCCATCGGGTCCGGTCCTGCCCGTCCAGTGGCACCAGTTCGTCGCCGTCGGCACGGGCAGCGCGCCGCGACTCGGTCAGCAGCATCAAGGCGAGTAGCCCGGTCACCTCGGGGTCGTCGGGCAGGGCGTCGTGGAGCATGCGGGTCAGCCGGGTCGCCTCGCGGGTCAGGTCCACGCGGGTGAGTTCGTCTCCGGTGGAGGCGGTGTAGCCCTCGTTGAAGATCAGGTAGAGGACCTGCATGACGGCGTTCAGCCGGCTGTCGCGGTCGGCGTCGGTCGGCGGGGTGAACCGGGCGCCGGCGCGGGCCAGTTGCTGTTTGGCGCGGCTGATCCGGGCGCCCATGGTGTTCTCGGTAGTCCCGTAGGCGTGTGCGATCTCGGTGGTCGTCAGGCCGCCGACCGCGCGCAGGGTGAGCGCCACCTGGGAGGTCAGGCTCAGCGCGGGGTGGCAGCAGAGCAGCAGGAGCGTGAGGCTCTCGTCGGTGTCCACCGCAGGGCGCGCCCTGCGGGCCGGATCCTGCATCGCCAGCTCGCTCATGCCGGCGTGCCGCTCGCGGCGGCGTCGAGCCTGGTCGGCGCGGAGCAGGTCGATCATCCGCCGGTACCCGATGCGGATCAGCCAGCTGCGCGGGTTCTCCGGCACGCCGTCGGCCGGCCACGTCCTGCTCGCCACCAGCAGCGCCTCCTGGACCGCGTCCTCGGCGATGTCGAAGTGGCCGAAGCGCCGCACCAGCGCGCCGAGGACCTGCGGCGCCTCGGTGCGCAGCAGGTGCTCGACGTCCGGCGTCACGCCGATGCTGCCGTTCGGTGACGGTGGGTCCGGGCAGTCATGCCGCGAAGTCCGCCCCCATGATCGGCCGGATCTCCATCGGCTCGCCCAGCACCTCGACCATCCGGGAGACGATCTCCACGGCGCGCTCCTGACTGCCCACGTCGATCACCGCGAAGCTGGCCAGGACCTCCTTGAGTTCGACGAACGGGCCGTCGGTGGCCACCACACCGGTCGGGGCCCTGCGGACCGTGGTGCTGACCACCGGGTGACCGAGCCCTTCGCTGCTGACGAATTCGCCGGTCTCGATCAGCTCCTGTTCGAACCGCTGGTACGCGGCGAACGCGGCCAGCGCTTCCTCGGACGCGGTGTCGGCGGTCGCGGCGTCCCAGGCGGCGGCCGGCGTGTAGCTGAGCAGCAGATACTTCATGGTCATCCTCGTGCTCGTGGGGCTCGGGCCACGCTACGCCGATTGGTTCGAACGGCGCAGGGAGAGGGCGACGACCGTCGTCCAGGTGAAGGCGACCAGGCCGTTCACGGCGATCTGGATGCTCATGTGGCTCGGTGACATCGGCATCAGCAGGATGAGCGCGGCAAGGCCGTTCAGCACCGCCGGCAGGACGGCCCGACGGCGGATGTGACGGATCGTCAGCACGATGGCGGCGCCGGCCAGCGCGGTGAAGGCGATGGCGGCCGCCGCCGAGTGCGCGACGCTGTGCCAGGACATCTCGTCGACCGGCCCGTCTGGAGTCCCCATTGGGAAGCCGTACTCCGGATCCATTGTGAACGCCCCGGCCGCGACGAGCCCGGCACCGAAGATCCCGACGAGGATTGGCAGCGCACGTCGGCCGGTGCCGTGGGTGAGCGTGCGTCGGGCGCCGACGGCGAGGGCGATCCCGCCCAGGCCGGCGAGCACGAAGGTGGTGATCTGGATCCAGCCGAGACGTCCGGTGGCCAGCTGGCTGATCGGGTGCCGGGTGATGTCGTAGCCCTCGCGGGTGAGCATCTGCGTCACGGCCGAGGCGAAGAAGAGCGGTCCGGCGAGGCTGCCGGCGAGGAGCAGGCGCTCGGACGAGCGGCGGCGGGTGGGGGCGGTGGCGGCGAGGGTGGCCATGAGATTCCTCCGTGGTGGCTGCTTGCCGCTACCTCGCTGCCGCACCTCGGACCTTGACACCCAACAGGAGTGACCTGAGCCACATGGCGTCGATGCCGGGTCTCTCGCTCGCGCTTCGGCTGGCCCGGACGGCAGTGGCCGTTCTGCTCACCGCACGGCCGACACGTCGACTCACGATCACATTGGCGCGAGGAACCGGGTGGTGGCTTCGATGAGCAGGCTGCGGGTGCCGGGTTCGGAGCCGCTGTGTCCGGCGTCCTCCACGATGTGGAACGTCGCCTCAGGCCAGGCCCGATGCAGGTCCCAGGCTTGGTTCGGTGGCGTCTTGATGTCGTATCGGCCGTTCACGATCACCGTCGGGATGTGACGAATGCGGTCGACGCCCGCCAGGAGGCCTTCCCGCGGGAGGAAGCCGCCGTTACTGATGTAGTGGTGTGTGATGCGGGCGAACGCCAGCAGGCTGGCGTCGTCGATGCCGGGCGGCGCCATCGGCAGCAGTGTGTTGGCCGAGAGTTCCCAGTTCATCCAGGCGCGGGCCGCCGGGCCGTGGACCGCGGGGTCCGGGTCGGCGATGCGGCGGCCGTAAGCGCCGACAAGGTCGTCCTGTTCCGCGACGGGGATCGCGCCACGAAATGCCGCCCATTCGGCGGGAAAAAGGTGCGCCGCCCCCGCCGGGGTGAACGCCCATGCCTCGTCCGACCTGCGAACCAACCACACGCCGCGGAGCACGAGTTCGGTGACCCGCTCGGGATGGGCCTGCGCGTAGGCCAGGGCGAGGGTGCTGCCCCAACTGCCTCCGAAGACGAGCCAACGCTCGATCCTCAGGTGCTCGCGTAGCTGCTCGATGTCCGCCACCAGATGCGGGGTGGTGTTGTGTTCCAGTGACGTCTCCGGGTCGCCCGCGAAGGGCCGGCTGCGACCGCAGTTTCGCTGGTCGAACAGCATGACGCGGTAGCCGGACGGGTCGAAGTACTGCCGATTGCCGGGGAGCAGACCACCGCCGGGGCCGCCGTGCAGGAACACCGCGGGTTTGCCGCCGGGGTTCCCACACAGTTCCCAGTAGAGCTCGTTGCCGTGGCCGACGCTGAGCATCCCGGAGTCGTACGGTTCGATGGGCGGGTACCAGTCCATGACAGCAGGGTCCCCTCCCGACGACGTTGTCGGAAGGGGACCCTGCTGGTCTGCGGTGTGACTTACGGCTTGACGTACGCGTTCACGAACGACGGGTAGCCGAAGACGCTGGAGATGAAGATCCCGCCGGCCTTGGATCCGTGCACGTTGTAGGCCACGTCGACGTAGAACGGCACCACCGGTGCGTGCTCCTTCATGATCCGCTCGTCGAGCTTGGCCCACTCCGGTCCCTGGTCGGCCGGGGGCATGGCCAGGATGCGGTCCATTTCAGCGTTGATCGTCGGGTCGTTGAAGTAGGACTGGTTGCTGTTGCCCTCGGCCTTGATGGTCCGGCCGTCGTAGAGCACCGGCAGGATTGACGCCCCGCTGGGCCAGTCCGCCGCCCAGTTACCGATGTACAGGTCCCAGGGGTTGTTCTTCTTCTTGATCTCGTCGAGCTTCGCGTCGTCCGAGATGTTCCGGACGGTGATCTTGAAGCCGGCGCGCTCCAGGTTCGCCTTGAGCTGGGCGCCCTGCTGCTGCTCGGTCGAGTTGTCGGCGACACCGAGAACCAGCTCCGGCGTCTTGCCGCCGAGCAGCTCCTTGACCTTGTCGACGTTGCCGTTGGCGCCCGCCGGGTAGACGTCGTACGCCTTGTAGCCGATGGTGGCCGGCGGCATCAGCGTGGTCAGCGGCGCGGC
>NZ_JBEYSL010000276.1:0-8926 GCF_040642735.1 Micromonospora sp. NPDC047753
GGCCCTGGCCACGCTGACCAAGCTCACCGAGGCCCGTCGGGTCCTGGTCGTGCTGAGCAGCACCGACGAGCTGAACTGGGTGTCGCTGCGCAATGAGCCGCGGGTGCACCTGATCGAGTCCGGCCAGCTGAACACGTACGACGTGCTCGTGGCCGACGACGTGGTCTTCACCAAGGACGCCCTGGACGAGTTCCTGGGCGTGCCCGCCGAGACCACCGAGGAGGGTGGCAAGTGAGCACGATCGCCGACCCGCGCGACATCATCGTGGCGCCGGTCGTCTCGGAGAAGAGCTACAGCGAGCTGAACCGGAACTGGTACACCTTCCTGGTGCACCCGGACGCGAACAAGACCGAGATCAAGATCGCTATCCAGCAGATCTTCAACGTCCGCGTCCTGACGGTCAACACGCTCAACCGCCAGGGTAAGCGCAAGCGCACCAAGACCGGCTTCGGTCAGCGCAAGGCGACCAAGCGGGCGATCGTGAAGCTGGCTGACGGTGACCGTATCGAGGCCTTCGGCGGCCCGGTCAGCTGAGGGGTGTAGACAATGGCTATCCGTAAGTACAAGCCGACGACGCCGGGCCGACGTGGCTCGAGTGTCGCTGACTTCGCCGAGATCACCCGGTCCACGCCGGAGAAGTCGCTGCTGGCTCCGTTGCCGAAGAAGGGCGGGCGTAACGCCCACGGCCGGATCACCACGCGGCACCACGGTGGCGGTCACAAGCGTCAGTACCGTCTGATCGACTTCAAGCGGGTCGACAAGGACGGCGTGCCGGCGAAGGTCGCTCACATCGAGTACGACCCGAACCGCACGGCGCGCATCGCGCTGCTGCACTACGCCGACGGCGAGAAGCGCTACATCCTCGCGCCGAAGGACATGAAGCAGGGCGACCGCGTCGAGTCCGGTCCGGGCGCCGACATCAAGCCGGGTAACAACCTGCCGCTGCGCAACATCCCGGTCGGTACCACGATCCACAACGTGGAGCTGCGTCCGGGTGGCGGGGCCAAGCTGGCCCGTTCCGCCGGCGTCGGTATCCAGCTGCTCGGCCGCGAGGGCGCGTACGCGACCCTGCGTATGCCGTCCGGCGAGATCCGGCGGGTGGACGTGCGCTGCCGCGCCAGCGTCGGCGAGATCGGCAACGCCGATCAGTCGAACATCAACTGGGGTAAGGCCGGCCGGATGCGGTGGAAGGGCAAGCGCCCGACCGTCCGTGGTGTCGCCATGAACCCGGTCGACCACCCGCACGGTGGTGGTGAGGGTAAGACCTCCGGTGGTCGCCACCCGGTCAACCCGCAGGGTAAGCCCGAGGGCCGCACCCGCCGTAAGGGCCAGCCGAGTGACCGGCTGATCGTCCGCCGTCGCTACGCCACGCGTAAGCGCGGCTGAGGGAGATAAGACATGCCTCGCAGCCTGAAGAAGGGCCCGTTCGTAGACGACCACCTGCTCAAGAAGGTGGAAGTTCAGAACGACAAGGGCTCCAAGAACGTGATCAAGACCTGGTCGCGGCGCTCGACGATCATCCCCGAGATGCTGGGGCACACGATCGCCGTGCATGACGGACGCAAGCACGTCCCGGTGTTCGTGACCGAGGCGATGGTCGGGCACAAGCTCGGCGAGTTCGCGCTGACCCGCACGTTCAAGGGTCACGAGAAGGACGACCGGAAGAGCCGTCGGCGCTGACGCCGCCAGGCATACGGATAGAGGGAACAAGGGGTTACAGCGATGCCAGGAAAGGGCGACGCTCCGGTGCTTCCGGGCGCGCGGGCGGTTGCGCGGCACGTGCGCATCTCGCCGATGAAGGCGCGCCGGGTGGTCAACCTCGTCCGCGGCCTGCCCGCGAAGGAGGCGCTCACGGTGCTGCAGTTCGCGCCGCAGGCTGCGAGCGAGCAGGTGTACAAGGTGCTCGCTAGCGCGATCGCCAACGCGGAGAACAACGAGCGGCTGGACCCCGACGCGCTGCTCGTCAGCGAGGCCTTCGTGGACGAGGGCCCGACGATGAAGCGGTTCCAGCCGCGGGCGCAGGGTCGGGCGTACCGAATCCGCAAGCGCACCTGCCACATCACTGTGGCGGTCGAAGCGGTCGCGCCGGCAGCGCCGAGGAAGGCCGCGGCGAAGAAGGCCGCCCCGGCCACGGAGGCCGCACCGGCCGAAGCGCAGAGCAAGACGGAGGACGCCGAGTAATGGGTCAGAAGGTTCACCCCACTGGGTTCCGGCTCGGCATCTCGACCGACTGGAAGTCCCGCTGGTTCGCGGACAAGCTCTACAAGGACTACATCGGCGAGGATGTCAAGATCCGCCGCATGATGTCCAAGGGCCTCGAGCGTGCCGGGATTTCCAAGGTCGACATCGAGCGCACCCGCGACCGGGTCCGGGTCGACATCCACACCGCCCGGCCGGGCATCGTCATCGGCCGTAAGGGTGCGGAGGCCGACCGGATCCGCGGCGAGCTTGAGAAGCTCACCGGCAAGCAGGTTCAGCTGAACATCATCGAGGTGAAGAACCCCGAGTCGGACGCTCAGCTGGTCGCGCAGGGCGTGGCCGAGCAGCTGTCCAGCCGGGTCAGCTTCCGTCGGGCGATGCGCAAGGCTATGCAGTCGGCGATGAAGAACCCGGTCTGCAAGGGCATCCGGGTTCAGGTCTCGGGTCGCCTCGGCGGCGCCGAGATGAGCCGGACCGAGTTCTACCGTGAGGGCCGGGTTCCGCTGCACACGCTGCGGGCCAACATCGAGTACGGCTTCTTCGAGGCCCGTACCACGTTCGGTCGGATCGGTGTGAAGGTCTGGATCTACAAGGGCGACGCCGTCCCGGGCCGGGAAGCTCCGGCCGAGGCCGGTCCGTCCCGCCCGCGTCGTGGTGAGCGCGGCGACCGTCCCGAGCGTCCGCGCCGTGGCCGGTCGGGTTCGTCCGGCACCACGGCTGGTGGCACCGAGGCCGGTCGGGCTGCTGCGACCACCATCGCGCAGCAGGCCGAGACGCCGAGCGGCGAGCCGGTCGACAGCGCAGCTGTCGCCGCCACTGCTGCTCCGGCAGAAACGCAGCAGGAGGGCTGACAGATGCTGATGCCGCGCAAGCCCCCGAAGGGCTTCCGCAAGCCGCACCACCCGGACCGCAGTGGCGCGTCCAAGGGTGGTAACCGGGTGGTGTTCGGCGAGTTCGGGATCCAGGCTCTCGAGCCGGCGTACGTGACGAACCGGCAGATCGAGTCGGCACGTATCGCGATGACTCGCCACATCAAGCGTGGTGGCAAGGTCTGGATCACGATCTTCCCGGACCAGGCCCTCACCAAGAAGCCTGCCGAGACCCGGATGGGTTCCGGTAAGGGTTCGCCCGAGTGGTGGGTTGCCAACGTCAAGCCGGGGCGGGTTCTCTTCGAGATGTCCTTCCCCAACGAGCAGACCGCGCGAGAGGCCATGCGTCGCGCGATCCACAAGCTCCCGATGAAGTGCCGCATTGTTACGCGCGAAGTGGGTGAATCCTGATGGCAGCGGGCGTTAAGGCGACCGAGCTGCGTGAGCTCTCCGAAGAGGAGCTGGTCACGAAGCTGCGGGAGGCCAAGGCGGAGCTGTTCAACCTCCGCGTGCAGGCCGCAACCGGGCAGCTGGACAACAACCGGCGGTTGCAGGTCATCCGTCGGGAGATCGCCCGGATCTACACGATCATGCGCGAGCGCGAGCTGGGGCTCTCGGCCGCGCCGACTGAGGTGACTGCATCATGACCGAAGACACCGCCACCGCCACCGCGCGGTCCCGCCGCAAGGTCCGTGAGGGCCTGGTGGTCAGCGACAAGATGGACAAGACCGTCGTGGTCGAGGTCGAGGACCGGGTTCGGCACGCTCTGTACGGCAAGATCATGCGCCGTACGAGCAAGCTGAAGGTGCACGACGAGCAGAACGCCGCTGGCACCGGTGACCGGGTTCTCATCATGGAGACCCGGCCGCTGAGCGCCACCAAGCGTTGGCGGATCGTGGAGATCCTGGAAAAGGCCAAGTAGCGAAGGCTCGAGCTCGCCCGGCGTTGCGTCGGGCGTTGGTTCCGCCAGGCTCCGGCCGCTACGGCGGCCGGAGAACCGGCAGACATAGGAGATAGACGTGATTCAGCAGGAGTCGCGACTGCGCGTCGCCGACAACACGGGTGCTCGGGAGATCCTGTGCATCCGGGTTCTCGGTGGCTCCGGTCGGCGCTACGCGAGTATCGGCGACGTCATCGTGGCCACCGTCAAGGACGCGATCCCGGGTGCCGGTGTGAAGAAGGGCGACGTCGTCAAGGCTGTCGTCGTTCGCACGGCCAAGGAGAGGCGGCGTCCGGACGGCTCGTACATCCGCTTCGACGAGAACGCCGCCGTCATCATCAAGGACGGCGGGGACCCGCGTGGAACCCGTATCTTCGGCCCGGTGGGCCGGGAGCTGCGGGACAAGCGGTTCATGAAGATTATTTCCCTCGCGCCGGAGGTGTTGTGACCGTGAAGGTCAAGAAGGGCGACACGGTCGTCGTCATCGCCGGCAAGGACAAGGGTGCCAAGGGCAAGGTCATTCAGGCCTACCCGCGGCAGGACAAGGTCCTGGTCGAGGGCGTGAACCGGGTCAAGAAGCACACCCGCATCAGCACCACCCAGCGTGGCGCCAAGACCGGCGGCATCGTCACCCAGGAGGCCCCGATCCACGTCTCGAACGTGCAGGTCCTGGACTCCGACGGCAAGCCGACCCGCGTCGGTTACCGGATCGACGACAACGGCCAGAAGGTCCGCATCGCGCGTAGCACCGGTAAGGACCTGTGATGACCACGGCTACCGAAAAGACCCTGCCGCGCCTCAAGGAGCGGTACCGCAACGAGATCGTGGCCCAGCTGCGTGAGCAGCACAGCTACGGCAACCCCATGCAGGTGCCGCGGCTGGTCAAGATCGTCGTCAACATGGGTGTCGGCGAGGCTGCTCGCGACGCCAAGCTGATCGACGGCGCGGTCCGCGACCTCGCCACGATCACCGGCCAGAAGCCGCAGGTGCGGCGGGCGACCAAGTCCATCGCGCAGTTCAAGCTCCGCGAGGGCATGCCGATCGGCGCGAAGGTCACCCTTCGCGGCGACCGGATGTGGGAGTTCATGGACCGGCTGCTCTCCATCGCGCTGCCGCGTATCCGCGACTTCCGCGGTCTGGACGGGCGCAAGCTGGACGGGCACGGCAACTACACGTTCGGTCTGACCGAGCAGTCGGTGTTCCACGAGATCGACCAGGACCGGATCGATCGCCAGCGGGGCATGGACATCACGGTGGTCACGACCGCCACGACCGACGACGAGGGCCGGGCGCTGCTCAAGCTCCTGGGCTTCCCGTTCAAGGAGAACTGAGATGGCCAAGAAGGCGCTGATCATCAAGGCGGCCGCGAAGCCGAAGTTCTCGGTTCGCGCGTACACCCGCTGCCAGCGGTGCGGGCGTCCGAAGGCGGTCTACCGCAAGTTCGGGCTCTGCCGGGTCTGCATCCGGGAGATGGCTCACCGCGGTGAGCTGCCGGGCGTGTCCAAGGCTTCCTGGTAAGGGCGACCGCGTCCCGGCCGTCGGCCGGGAACTCCTGCACCGATTAGGTATTGCTCTTCGCCGTAGGCCCGGGGCTGATGCCCCGGGAACCCCGGCGAGAAAGGCTGACGAAATCCATGACGATGACCGACCCGATCGCAGACATGCTCACGCGTCTGCGTAACGCCAACCAGGCGTACCACGATCAGGTGAAGATGCCCTACTCCAAGATCAAGGCGAACATCGCCGAGGTCTTGAAGGCCGAGGGTTACATCGCCACCTGGTCGGTCGAGGAGCCCGAGGAGGGCGCCGTCGGCAAGCGACTGGTCGTCGAGCTGAAGTACGGCCAGAACCGCGAGCGGAGCCTGGCCGGCATCAAGCGCGTGTCCAAGCCCGGTCTCCGGGTGTACGCCAAGTCGGACGGGCTCCCGCGGGTGCTCGGTGGGCTGGGCGTGGCGATCATTTCGACGTCCCAGGGGCTGCTGACCGACCGGCAGGCCCGCAAGCGGAGTGTTGGCGGGGAAGTCCTCGCCTTCGTCTGGTAACGGGAGACAGGTAGAAATGTCGCGAATTGGACGTAAGTCGATCCCGGTGCCAGCCGGCGTCGACATCACGATCGACGGGCAGACCATCAAGGTCAAGGGCCCCAAGGGCCAGCTCCAGCACACCCTCGCCGAGCCGATCAAGGTCGAGCGGGCCGAGGATGGGCAGCTGAGCGTCAACCGGCCGAACGACGAGCGCAAGGCCAAGGAACTCCACGGCCTGAGCCGTACGCTGGTTGCCAACATGATCGTCGGGGTCACCGAGGGCTACCGCAAGAGCCTGGAGATCGCCGGCACCGGTTACCGGGTCACCGCCAAGGGTTCGGACCTCGAGTTCGCGCTCGGGTTCTCGCACCCGGTGGTCGTCCCCGCCCCGGCGGGCATCACCTTCACGGTGGAGCGGCCGACCCTGTTCCACGTGGCTGGCATCGACAAGCAGCAGGTCGGTGAGGTCGCCGCCAACATCCGGAAGATCCGCCCGCCGGAGCCCTACAAGGGCAAGGGCGTCAAGTACCAGGGCGAGGTCATCCGCCGCAAGGCTGGAAAGGCAGGTAAGAAGTGAGCGCCACGCTGCTCAAGCGCCGCCGCGGTGTCGCCGCCAAGCGCGCCGTTGGGCGTGCGCGTCGACACTTCCGCGTCCGCAAGAACGTCAGCGGTACGGCCGAGCGTCCGCGCCTGGTCGTCACCCGCTCGCTGCGGCACATGGTCGCCCAGATCGTCGACGACACCAAGGGTCACACCCTGGCGTCGGCGTCGACCCTGGACGCCTCGCTGCGCGGTGCGGAGGGCGACAAGAGCGCCCTGGCTGGCAAGGTGGGCGCGCTGCTCGCCGAGCGGGCCAAGGCCGCCGGCGTCTCCAAGGTCGTCTTCGACCGCGGCGGCAACCGGTACGCGGGGCGAGTCGCCGCGCTTGCCGACGCCGCCCGCGAAGCCGGGCTCGAGTTCTAACAACCCCGTCACGAGAGAGAAGGAAGGCTGCTGATGCCAGGTCAACAGCGCCGTGGCGGCGGGTCCGGTGGCAACGAGGGTGGTCGCCGCGACAACCGCCGTGAGGGCGGCCGCGGAAACGCGCCCGTCGAGAAGACCCCGCACCTTGAGCGGGTCGTCGCGATCAACCGCGTCGCCAAGGTCGTGAAGGGTGGTCGTCGCTTCAGCTTCACCGCCCTGGTGATCGTGGGCGACGGCGACGGCACGGTCGGCGTGGGCTACGGAAAGGCCAAGGAGGTGCCCGCGGCCATCGCCAAGGGTGTCGAGGAGGCCAAGAAGCACTTCTTCAAGGTCCCGCGGATCGGTCAGTCGATCCCGCACCCGGTGACGGGTGAGGACGCCGCTGGTGTGGTGCTGCTCAAGCCGGCCTCGGCCGGTACGGGTGTCATCGCCGGTGGACCGGTGCGTGCCGTGCTGGAGTGCGCTGGGATCCACGACGTGCTCTCCAAGAGCCTCGGTTCGTCGAACCCGATCAACATCGTGCACGCCACCGTGGCGGCCCTGAAGGGGCTTGAGTCCCCCGAGCAGGTCGCGGCGCGTCGTGGTCTGCCGGTGGAGGACGTCGCGCCGGCCGCCATGCTGGCGTCGCGTGCGGGGGTGGCGAACTGATGGCACGCCTGAAGGTCACCCAGCTCCGGTCCGGTATCGGGACCAAGCACAACCAGCGTGAGTCGCTGCGTTCGCTCGGTCTCAAGCGGATCAACGACGTGGTGGTCAAGGAGGACCGGCCCGAGATCCGCGGCATGATCTTCACTGTGAGCCACCTCGTGAAGGTCGAGGAGGTCGAGTAATGACGATCAAGGTGCATCACCTGCGCCCGGCGCCCGGTTCCAAGACCGCGAAGACCCGTGTGGGTCGCGGTGAGGGTTCCAAGGGCAAGACCGCTGGTCGCGGTACCAAGGGCTCCAAGGCCCGCAAGAACATCTCGGCGGCGTTCGAGGGTGGGCAGATGCCCATCCACATGCGCCTGCCGAAGATGAAGGGCTTCAAGAACAAGTTCAAGGTGGTCTTCCAGGTTGTCAACCTGGACCGACTCGCTGAGCTGTTCCCGAATGGTGGTCAGGTCGGCCCGCTGGAGCTCGTTGAGTCCGGCGCGGTCCGCAAGGGTCACCCGGTCAAGGTCCTCGGTACCGGGGATCTCGGCGGTGTGGCGCTCCAGGTGTCCGCGCACGCGTTCAGTGCGTCGGCCAAGGAGAAGATCGCTGCCGCCGGTGGCTCCGTCACCGAGCTGTAAGGCGTACGACCATGGCGCCCGTCCAGTTGAGAGCAACTGGCGGGCGCCATGGTCTGCCTGGGCCGTGAGCGCCCGGTAACATCGGAATCGATTTATGTAGTCGGGCACATCTGCCCGGACCGGGGTGAGGCTGTTAGAGTCCCATCCCAGCCATGGATTGCGGGCACTCGCCCGTGATCCACCCCGACCCGCCAGGGATCACCGGCGGCCCGCCTCGCGCAGGAGGAAGAAGTTGCTGTCCGCCTTTCTCAGTGCGTTCCGTACGCCTGACCTGCGCAAGAAGCTGCTGTTCACAGTAGGCATCATCGCGGTCTACCGGCTGGGTGCAACGCTCCCCAGCCCGGGCGTCTCGTACGGCAACGTGCAGAAGTGCCTCGACACCATCCAGGGTGACACCACCGGGGTGGTGAACCTTCTCAACCTCTTCTCCGGCGGAGCGCTGCTGCAGCTCTCGGTCTTCGCGCTGGGCATCATGCCCTACATCACCGCGTCGATCATCCTGCAGCTGCTGACCGTCGTGATCCCCCGCCTGGAGCAGCTCCGCAAGGAGGGCCAGGCCGGTCACGGCCCCCCACGACGTGCACGGGGTCATGGGACATCACTCCCTTACCGAACTATCCGGCGAGGGCGAGCGCCGTTCGCTGGGTGACTCGCCATG
>NZ_JBEYSL010000277.1:0-8878 GCF_040642735.1 Micromonospora sp. NPDC047753
ATGTCGTAGTCGGCGCTCATGTCGCCGGCGCCCCGTCCGCAACGGACGGGGCGCTTCGTGGTGTCAGTTGAGCGGTGAATCCGGAACCGTTCGGTCCTCGTCGACGTCGGGGGTACTGGCCAGCTCGATCCTGGGGGACCGGTCCGGCGGGAGGTGGTCGAAGTCGGCGATGACGACGACATCCACCTCTCCGTCGATCATCGACTGCTCGATGCTCTCCCAGGGGGCCCGCATGACTCCTGCGAATCGGTAGGAGTTTCGGCGGAGGTGGCTGAGACACCTCGCGACGACAGGCTCCGACGGCTCGATGTCGGCGGGGATCCAGATAACGGCGATTTCCATGAACCTCTCCTGATCAACGTCGTGGACGCGAGTGGGTGATCAGGAGTTGGCGGGGCGGAGGAGGGCCACGCTCGACGGGTCGGCTGGTAGCGCGCATGTCGACGGCGGTGACGGTGAGCCCTGCGCGCAGAGGCGAGGTGGGCGGCGGAGCTTCGGCCGTTGAGGTGGGTGAATCGGCGCCGCCGGCACCGACCCCGGTCGGTGCGGACGCGAGCGCCGGTACGAACGCCGGTGGCCCCGGTGCGGGCCGGGCGGGCGGGTTGGGCCGCTGTCCGGTGACGGCGGCCTCAGTCTTCCTCGCCTGCCTCGACGCCTCGCCGTCGGACGTGCTGTCCGCGCCGCCCCGGGACACTGTCGCCGGCACGGGCGTCTGCGGTGTCGGCGGTGGCTGCGAGTCGGCCTGTGCCTCCGGGGACTCCGAGGTGGACGGTGCCGGTGTGACCTTGGGCGACGACGAGGGGGTCCCAGCCGGCCGACTTGGCCGGGCGGTGGAGGGCTTGGCTGACGGCGTCGGCACCGTAACTGGAACCGCCGACGGCAGGGGCAGCGGGTCCGTCGAGGGCAGAGGCACGGGCACGGGCACGGAGACGACAGCGGTCGGCAGGGGCAGGGGGACGGTCAGATCCACCTCGACCACGTCGGCCACCGAAACCTTGATGGCCTCCGGCGAGGTGGCAACCTCCACCAGTGGGAGCCGCGACGGCGACGGGGTGTCGGCGTGGGCGGGGTCGGCACCCAGAGCCGCGCCGAGCGCCACCGCGCCGAGCGCCACCGGGGGGAGGCTGTGCCTCAGCCGCATCAGCCGCAGACTGCCGTCAGTGGGATCGCCAGCCCCACCTGGCCCGGGTCACCGGTTCGGTGCTGCTGGCCGTGCGGATGCCCCGCGCACCCTGCCGTTCCCTCCATGGCGGGTTCTTGCCCCGGGGGACTGAGGGGTACACCTCCTGTCGATATCCGGTGAGCGATGTGGGCAGATCGGGAGCGCATCCGGCTGGTTCACGCCCGTGCCTCGACGGGTGTCGGCGTGGCGTCGAGCGGCAGGTCACGCAGTCGCCGGATCGGCGTCGACAGGTAGATGATCGGGGACAGCACGGTGAGCGTCCCGAAGATCAGCAGGGTGGTACGGGCACCGAGGGGCCCGGCCAGGATGCCGGCGAGCAGGCCACCGACCGGGATGGCACCCCAGGAGACGAACTTGACCGTGGCGATCACCCGGGACAGCAGCTCCGGCGGGCTGGCGATCATCCGGTACGTACGGGTGGTCACGCTGAGCACCACAGTGGAACTCGCGAAGATGAGGTTTCCGACGGCGAAGGCCAGGAACGCGGCGGTGCCGGTGCCCAGCGGGATGATGAGCGCGCCGGCCACGCCGACGAAGGCCGCGATGATGAGGCCGCGGGCGGTGCCGAAACGGTTGGTGAACCGGGTCGTCAGCGCCGCGCCGATGAGCGTGCCGAGGCCGTCGGTGGCGATCAGCAGCCCGACCATGAGCGGCGACGCGTGCAGCTCACGCATCAGGTAGAACGGGAAGAGGGCCAGCATGGCGCCGTTGACGAAGTTCGTCGCGGTGGCGTCCCACATGGCCGGTCTGATGATCGGGTGCCGGATCACGAAGTGCCAGCCCTCGCGGATCATCGTGGTCATCGGCGGACGCTCGGCCGGTCGCTGCACCCGCCGGGCCGGCAGGGTGCGCAGCAACGTGGCGGAGAGCAGGTAGCTGACGGCGTCCACGAACAGCGTCGGCACGGCGCCCAGCAACTGCACCGCGAGACCGCCCAGGGATGGTCCGCCCAGCGAGGTGGCGGCGTGCGTGCCGGAGGTGAGGCTGTTGCGGGCCTGCAACTGCGCGGCCGGCACGATCTCCGGCAGGAAGGTCTGGTTCGCCACGTCGAACAGCACGTTGGCGAAGCTCACCACCAGGGCGACAGCGATCAGCTGGGCCACCGTCAGCATGTCGGACCACCAGGCCAGCGGGACCGACGCGATGGCGAGGGCCCGGACCAGATCCAGGGCGACCTGCATGCCGCGCAGCGGCAGACGCTGCACGATCACGCCCGCCGGCAGGCTGATCAGGAGGTACGCCAGATAGCCCGCCGCCGTGATCAGACCCATCTCAAAGGCCGACGCGTGCAGCACGGTCAACGCGGTCAGCGGTAGGGCCAGCGCACCGACCGCCGAGCCGAGTTGGCTGGTCGTGCCGGCGACCCACCACCGCCAGAATGCAGTAAGTCTCATAATGGAACTCACTATAGGGTCCGGCGCGCGGGCAGGCGACCCCGTGTATCCCGGGTGGTCACTGGCGGGCGGTCGGCGTCATCGGCGAGCCGGTCGGACCCGACGTTTCACACTCGCGTGACGGGTATCCAGGCGTACCAGTGCGACCTGCGGTAACAGCTTCACGGAGTGAGGGGGCACCTGTCATGCCTGATCCACAGCCCACGCTCGTGCTCGTGCACGGCGCATTCGCCGAGTCGGCGAGCTGGAACGGTGTGCTCGAGCGGCTGGGTGCCGGGTACGACTCGGTGGCCGTCGCGAACCCGCTGCGCAGCGTGGCGGGCGACGCCGCGTACGTGCAGGATGTCGTGCGGGGGATCGGCGGTCCGGTCGTCCTCGTCGGCCACTCGTACGGCGGCATGGTTATCACGCAGGCCGCAGCCGGCGACACCTCGGTGCGGGCTCTCGTGTACGTCAACGCCTTCGCCCCGGACACCGGTGAGTCGGCGTTGGCGCTCTCCGCGAAGTTCCCCGGCAGCACGCTCGCCGACACGCTGGTGCAGTACCCGGTGTCGAGCGGTGGGAACGAGGTGGCGATCGGCCAGGAGCAGTACCACGCTCAGTTCTGCGCGGACGCGTCGGACGACATGGCCGCGCTGATGGCCCGGACCCAGCGGCCGATCACCGAACAGGGCCTGGGCGACAAGCTCACCGGCGATCCAGCCTGGCGATCGCTGCCCAGTTGGTTCGTGTTCGGCGACGCCGACAAGAACATCCCCGCCGAGGCGCACCGGTTCATGGCGGAGCGGGCCAACCCCCGGGGGCAGCGCGAGGTCGTCGGCGGGTCGCACGCGATGGCGGTGGCCCGGCCGAGCGAGGTCGCCGAGACGATCATCGAGGCGGTTCGGGGCGTGAGCTGACGGTTCGGACGGACAGCCGGTGGTGGGCCAGCGACGAGAGGTCGCCGGCCCACCCCTGCCTGCTTGCCTAGCGGACCCGCAGCTGCTGGTGGACGGCAGCGGTGGGGGCGTGGGCCGCGTCACCGGAGTAGGCGACGTGCACCGGGTACACCCCTGCGGGCAGCCCGGCGGTCGGCAGCTCGACGACGGCCGTGCCATCACGGAGGGCAACCACCAGGGTGGTGCCGCCGAAGGTGACGGCTACTTCGCCGGTCACCTTCGGAGCCTTCGGGTGCGGCGACCGGGCCCGGACGTCGACGGTCAGCGTGAACGTGCCGCCGCGGACGACCGAGGCCGGCATGGCCTTCGCCTTGACCGCAACCCGTCCCGGGCCCGGAGGCGTCAGGGTGACCTGGGCCGAGCGTGACCTGGTCGGGTCGACCACCGACGTCGCCACGACGGTCAGCGACGACGCGGTCTCCGCTGCGGCGACCGAGAGCAGACCCTCCGCGGAGATGCTGGTGTCGGTGGAGGTCGCTCCCTGCACCGACCACGTCACCGCCGGGCTCACACCCTCGTTGGTCGTCACCTGGGCGGTGAACTGCCTGGCCCAGTTCCAGCCCTTCGTCAGGTTCACCGTCGCGGGCGTCACCGACACGGAGTCGACCCCCGACCAGAGGTGATCCCGGGCGAAGATCGTGAACAGTTGGCCCGCCGTCATCCCGTCGTGCGCGCCGGGGACCTGGGTCGTCGCGGCGGTGTATCCCCGCGCCCGGAAGTTGTCCGCGATGGCGTTCTGGGCGTTGAGGTTGCCCTCGAAGACGCCGTTGCCGAGGAAGACGGTGAGGTCGTCGTCCCCGACCGCGTTCGCGATGGTGTCGTAGTCCTGGGTGGTGAGCGACGGGTTGCCCGAGAAGTGTCCGTAGAACGCGAACGTGGTCGGGTAGTTCCTGATCACGACGCCGCCCGTCATCCCGCCGTACGAGAACCCCGCGTAAGCCCGCCCGGAGCGCTCGGTCGAGACGTTGTAGCTGCTCTCGACGAGGGGCAGGATCGTCTGGACCAGGTTGTTGGCCGCGTTGGTCTGGTTGTAGGACGCGAAGCCGAGACTGGTGCCCGTGAAGTGGTTGCCCATGGTGACGACCACGGTCGGCTCGATCTCGCCCCTGGCCGTCATGTTGTCCAGGATGTTCGGGACGTTCGCGGGGACCATGAAGTCGGTCTCGTCGCCGAAGATGCCGTGGGCGAGGTACGCGACCTTGTACGGCTCCGCGCGGTTGGCGTCGTAGTTGGCCGGCAGGTAGACGCCGAGGTAGTGGCCGCTGTCGCCAAGGATCGTGGTGTACGGGACGTACCTGACGGTTCCCCGCTTCGCGCGGTCGGCCACCGGCAACTCGTAGTCCGCACGCGCCTTCAGCACCGGGTCGTTCTGCTTCTTGGCGTACGGCACGTGGACGGCATCGAGGACGTCGTTGTTCCTGACCCGGAACGAGGCTTCGCCCGGCGGCCGAGGGTTCGTCGAGGCGGGGTCCCAGATGCGCTTGTTCTCCCAGCCCTGCGTCGGATCCCAGACGCGGTACCAGTAGCTGAGGCCCCCGGCGTGCAGCGGGACCGAGACCGACCAGTTCCCCTTCGGGTCCCTGGTCATGTCCCGGAGGAACTCGGTGCCGCCCGCGTGATAGCGCCCCGGCTGCCATTCTTCCGGCTGGTAGCGGGTGGTGCCGGTGCCGACGTCGAGCAGGGTCAGGTCCCCGGCGAGGCGGACCTGGGTGGCCTGCGGATTGCGGTAGACGAACGTGACGGTGTACCCGGTCGGTGAGTTGCGGTCCGCCTTGACGGTCGCACCCGGCACGGGGGCGGGCCTGCCGGCGGCGGCAGCCGGCGCGGGGACGACGGCCCCCGCAGCGAGCGCTGTGAACGCGAGAATCGAGATCGCAAGCCGGAGCCTGCGTCTTCCGGTCGTTTCCCTCATGCGCGAAGACTCCTTTGTGGTGGTCGCTCGTCGCGGTCTGGTCCGGTGTGGGGAGTTGAGGGGCTTCGGTGGTCGCTAAATCGAATTAGCATCGGGAGTGTGGCATGGGTACCCCTTTCGATGTCAAGGGTGCCCAGGTTCGGGGCCCGCGCCCGCCGCGATAGGTCCACCACCCCCGACCCGCGGGTTTTCCGAGCCTTATTACCGTCGCCGCCCAGCCGAGCGAGCGGCGACGCCCCAGCACCACCTACCGTGAGCTGGAGCGTCGCCGTGACATCGTCGGCGCGTCAGACCGGGGCGGCCGGGCAGCTCGCGCCGACCGGCGGCGTGGTTCTGGTGATGAGGTACCGCTCCACCTGACGACGGGTGCACTCGGTCCTCGGGTAGCTGGCGTGGCCCGATCCGTCGTAGGTGAGGAGGTGGCCCCGGCTGCCGAGCTGGCGCACCACCCGCTGGGCCCCCTCGTACGGGGTGGCCGGGTCGTACCGCCCGTTGAGCACCAGCAGCGGCGCGCTCGTCCGGACCTGCAGTCGATGTTGTGGGTTGGTCGCCGTCCAGCCCAGGCACACAGCGGCGAAGCGGACGGCCAACGGGGAGGCTCGCAGGTGCGGTGCCGCGGCGCGGGACAGGTCAAGATACCGGTTCCAGTCGGCGAACCCGTCGATCGGCAGCGACCAGTCCTGGCAGAACGCCGGTAGCGCGTACTCGGTCAGGTCCTCGTCGCCGTCGACCGGCACCATCGGGGACGCGAGTGAGGCCGGCTCGCCCCGCTCCAGGGCGAGCAGCATGGTCGCGAGATCGGCCCAGGTCGCGTCGAAGAAGTTGACGAACGTCGCGAACCCAAGCTCGAACCAGCTCAGCGGGGTGCCGGTGGCCGCGTCGACGAGCGTGCCGGCATCGGCACGGCGCATCAGCCGGTCGTAGAGCGCCGGCACGTCACGTCCGTGCAGCGCGCAGCCAGGGTTACGCTCGCACCAGGTCACGAACTCGTGGAACAGCGCCTCGTTACTGGCCGCGCCGCCGCGGAAGTATTCCCGGACCCCCTGGCTGTGGTCCATCACGCTGTCCATGACCAGGGCGCGGACACGGTCGGGGAACAGCTCGGCGTAGGACTGCCCGATCAGGGTGCCGTAGGACCACTGGTAGAGGCTCAGCTGCCGCTCACCGAGTGCGGCCCGGACGGCGTCGGTGTCGCGCGCGACGCTCACACTGTCCAGGTGGTCGAACACTGGGCCACTGTTGGCACGGCAGTCGTCTCGCAACTGCCGGTTGTAGGTGCGGAGCCGCTCGAACTCCGCCGCGTTCACGGGTGTCAGGGAGGGGTGCTGACCCAGCAGCGCCGATGAGCAGCGCACCGATGCGCTACGGACCGTGCCCCGGGGGTCGAAGCCGACGATGTCGAAGCGGCGCAGCACGTCCGGCCCGAGCTGGCTGGCAGCCGTCAACGCCACGTCCACCCCGGACAGGCCGGGACCGCCGGGGTTGAAGACCAGGACACCGATGCGGGCGGCCGGGTCGGTGGCGGGCCGCCGGGCCAGCGCCAGAGGGAAGGTCTCCCCTCCCGGTCGGGCCCAGTCGACCGGCAGGCGCAGAGTGCCACACCGCGTGCCCGGATCGTCGGGCTGTTCCGGGCACGCCTGCCAGTCGATGCGACCGTTCCCACCGCCGGTGACGTCCACGGTGACCGGCCTGGCACCGCCGGTCGTCGGCGTGGTGCCCGCAAGCGACGGTGGGGCGTTGAGCGACAGGGTGACGAGGGCCGCGACGACGGCCGAGAGGCTGCCGAGGAGCCGCCGTCGTCGACGGTCGACCCCGCGCGGATGCCGGATGGTGGTTCTCTTCGTGGTCAACATTCGTCCAGCCTGCCGACGCCCGGTCCACGTCGGATCCATGCCGGTCCGGGGACGGCCGGCGCAGGACGTTCACTGGTACGCGGCCAGCCGTTCGGACAGCACCGCGGCCTGTGGATGACCGACCCGGTCGAGGATCGCCAACGCCTGCCGCCACAGGCCGACCGAGGTGTCGTGGTCGCCCAACGCCTGATGGGTGTCGCCGAGGCGGACGAGCGTGTCCGCCCTCCCGCACGGGTCCTGGACCTCGGAGTAGAGCGTGAGCGCGCGCCGGTAGCAGTCCGCCGCGCTCGGGTGTTTTTCGAGGCCGTGATAGGCGAATCCGAGACTGTCCCAGGTGTGGGCCGCGCCGAGCCGATCCTCGGCCTCCTCGTAGAGCGCGAGCGCCCGCTCGCAGTAGGCGATGGCGCGGGCGTGCTCGTCCAGCCGCGCATGGCTCCAGCCGAGCGCGTTGAGCGCCGCAGCCTCGCCGAGCCGGTCGCCGATGTGGCTGGCCAGTGCCAGCGCCTGCCTGGCGTGCGGCAGCGCCGACCCGGCATCTCCCTCGATGTCGGACAGCCAGGCGAGGTGCAGATGGGCGCTGACCTGCCCCGGGCGGTCGCCGGCCTGGTCGTACCGTGCCATCGCGCGCCGGAGGTGGTGGTGGGCCGCACCGAACCGGCGGTTCTGGATATGGGCCAGCGCGAGGTCCCGGTGGGCCAGCGCCTCGGCCTGTGGGTCGGCGCGGCGGCGCGCGACCGCGACCGCGATGGTCTGCACGGTGGCCAGGTCGGGCCACTGCGAAAGCCGCCCGAGCAGGGGAGTGAGGGCCTGGGCGAGCTGCCCGGCGTGGGCGTCGAAGCCGTGCGCGATCGCGTCGTCGACGGCGGCCAGCAGCACCCGCTGTTCCATGGTGAACCAGGCCAGCGCAGCCCGGTGGTCGGCGAACGCCGACGGTGACGCGTCGGTGGGCAGGGGCGGCGGATCGAGCGGCTGCCAGCCGGGGTCGACAAGCCTCGCCGCGTCACGAGCGACACGCAGATAGTGGTCGAGCACGCGCCTGCGGACGGCGTCAAGGTCGGCCGGAGGGTCGAGAGCGCGCGTCAGTTCCTCCCCGTACGCGCGGAGCAGATCGTGACAGCGGAAGCGGTTGGGGGATCGCTCGGCCAGCAGGTTCGCCCGGGCCAACTCGTCGAGCGCCGGCCGGATCAGGTGCGGTGGCGCCCCGGCGAGGCTGGCCGCCGCCGCCGCGCTGACGTCCGGGGCGGGATGCAGGCTGATCTGCCGGAACAGCCGGGCCGCGTCCGCGCTGAGCAGTCGGTACGACCAGGAGAGCACCGTGCGCACGTCGGTGGCGGCATCGTCGGTGGCCAGGGCGGTGAGCCCGCCCCGGCTCGCCGCCAGGTCGTCGGCGATGGCCTGGAGCGGAAATGTGGGCCGGGCGGCGGCTCGCGCGGCCACGATGGACAGAGCCAGGGGCAACCGCGCGGTACGTCCGATCAGCTCGTCGACCGCTGCCGGCTGGGCGATGACCCGCTGCGCGCCCAGTCGGCGGACGAGCAGTTGGCGCGCTTCGTCGTCGCTGGGCAGGTCCAGCGCGAGGAGATGGGCGCCATCGGTGG
>NZ_JBEYSL010000278.1:0-8874 GCF_040642735.1 Micromonospora sp. NPDC047753
GGGAGCGGGCCGGGCTGACCGCCGACGAGGTGGAGATCGCCGACGAGGCGTTGGCGCTGATCGCGGGGGAGTACACCCGAGAGGCCGGGGTCCGGCAGCTCGAACGTGGCCTCGCCAAGATCCTGCGCAAGGTGGCGGTGACGCTGGCGACCGACCCGTCGCCGGTACGCGTCGACACCGACAACCTCACCCGCTACCTGGGGCGGCCGAAGTTCACCCCGGAGTCGGCCGAGCGCACCGCGGTGCCCGGCGTGGCAACCGGCCTCGCCGTCACCGGCGCCGGCGGGGACGTGCTCTTCATCGAGGCGACCAGCATGGAGGGCGAGCCGGGGCTGACCCTGACCGGCCAGCTCGGTGACGTGATGAAGGAGTCGGCGCAGATCGCGCTCTCCTACCTGCGCTCCAACGGGCGGCGGTTCGGCATCGACCCGAACGCTCTCGCGGGACGCCGGATCCACGTCCACTTCCCGGCGGGCGCGGTGCCCAAGGACGGTCCGAGCGCCGGCATCACCATGGTCACGGCCCTGGCGTCGCTGGTCACCGGCCGCCCGGTCCGTCCCGAGTTCGGGATGACCGGTGAGGTGACGCTCTCCGGTCGGGTGCTGCCGATCGGTGGGGTGAAGCAGAAGCTGCTCGCCGCGCACCGGGCCGGCCTCACCGAGGTGATCATCCCGGCGCGCAACGAGCCCGACCTGGACGACCTGCCGACCGAGGTGCGTGAGGCGCTGACCGTGCACACCCTGGCCGACGTGGCCGACGTGCTCGCCCTGGCGCTGCGCCCGGCCGACGTGAAGACGCTTGACGGGCCGGCGCTCTTCGCGGTCTGACGCTCCGACGATCCGGGCCCCCGCCGTCTTGCGACGGCGGGGGCCCTTTCGGTACGCGGGGAGGTCTACTGTCTCGTCTGCACCGTCAACCACCTCTCCGCCGCGAGGCGGCCCCTGGAGGAACCCCCCGTGAACGTGGTGCTCTGGATCATTCAGTTCCTGCTCGCCGCCGTCTTCGCCGGCGCCGGGCTGGCCAAGCTGAGCCAGCCGAAGGAGAAGTTGCGCGACGTGATGCGGTGGGTGGACCCCGTTCCACCGTCACAGGTCAAGTCGCTCGGCGCGGTCGAGCTGCTGGCCGCCGTCGGGCTCGTGCTGCCCGCTGCCACCGGCATCGCCACAGTGCTCACCCCGCTCGCCGCCGTCGGGCTGGTCATCGTCATGATCGGCGGCCTCCTGGTGCACCTGCGCGCCGGCAAGCAGCAGACCACCCAGCAGGGGCGTCGCACCGAGATCCAGGGCGCGGTCACCTGCGCGGTGCTGCTCGTCCTCGCCGCCGTGGTGGCCTGGGGCCGTTTCGGCCCGTACGCCCTCTGATCCGCGTCGGCGAGCACGCGACAATGCACAGTAGAGTCTGCCCGCCGCTCGAGGTGGCACTCAACGGGGGAGAGGCATGGAACCGATCGTGAGCGCACCTGGTGCGGTGCCGCCGGCAGCGCCACAACGGTCAGATCCACCGAGCCGACGGTTGGGACGGCGGGTGCTCTTCGCCGGCGGCGCGGGCGCCGCGGTGGCGACCACGGTGGCCACCCTCGCCGGTGCGGAACAGGCGGGATCGCCGCCCGTCACGACAGTGCGGGAGGCCCCGCTCAGCCTCCGGGACCCCCGGGTCGGCTGCCGGCTCGACGGCAGTGACGAGTCGGACAAGGTCACCACGGCGCTGAACCTGCTGCCGGCCGGTGGCGGGGAGATCTTCCAACCGGTGGGCGCGCTCGGTCTCGGATCGGAGGTTCGCTTTCCGACGAGTGTGACCTGGACCGGCGAGAACATCGGCGCGGCGATCATCCAGCCGGCCCCGGGCTACACCGGTCGTCTGGTCTCGAGCGGTAAGTACAACCAGATCTCCAACGTGCACTTCTACGGCATGCGGACCTCCAACGTGCTGTTGACCGTCCGTGGCCCCCGATCGACCTTCCATCACCTGCACTTCGGCAACTCGGGCAGCCACGCGATCGAGTTCCTCGGCAAGGACGCGGACACCAGCGCCCACGCCAACAAGATCACCGATATCAACATCGAGGACTGCCTCGGCGTCGGCATCCTCGTGAACAAGGTCGCGTACGACAACGAGTTCCTCAACGTCTGGGTCGGTGAGTGCCAGACCGGGATACGGCTGCTGGACAGCGCCTGCTTCTTCGACAACCTGCATGTCTGGGGTTGCCGGGGCAACGGAGTGGAACTGCGCGAACCCGCCCACCGGAACATCTTCCAGAACGTCTACCTGGAGTCGAACGGCACGAGTGGCACCGGCAGCGGCGCCGACCTTCGGCAGGTCTGGGGGACCCAGTTCATCGGCGGCCGGCTGTGGCGCAACGCCACCAACGGCATCGAGGTCTCCTCATCCGGACGTACCCGGATCATGGGGCTCGACATCCACGACAACGGCGCGAACGGGATCCTCGGCCGCGACGCCGACCTGTGCCAGGTGATCGGCAACCAGTTCTACGACGACGCGACGCCCCGCCGCCAGGACCGGCCGATCATGACCGTCGGCACCAGCAACAACTGGATCGTCACCAACAACGTGATGCGGGCGTACGACCACCGCTCCGGTGGCGCGTCGCTGGCCGGCGCCAACAACGTGGTCAACGGAAACATCGGCTAGCACCGGCGGGGCGGCGGGTGCCCATGTCCCTCCCGCCGCCCTCGCCGGGCCGGGTCGTCGGCGACCGTCGTACTCCGGCGGTCGCCGACCGCGTTCTCAGCGCTCGTCGCCGCCGCGGTCGCGGCGCACGGTGGCCTTGCGGCCCTTGATCGTGCTGGAGCGCAAGCCGGAGATGACCTCGTCGGCCACCCCCTGCGGCACCTCCACCAGTGAGAACCGGTCGGCGATCTCGATCGAGCCGATGTCCCGGCCGCGGATGCCGGTCTCCCCGGTGATCGCGCCGACCAGATCCTGCGGGCGCACCCCGGCGCGTCGACCCAGGCCGACGAAGACCTGGACGGTGTTGCCGCCGCCGGAGCGTGGCCGGCCCCCGCCGCGCCGGTCGCCGCCCCGGCCGCCGGCCTCCGGTCGGCCCTCGCGCGACCCACGGACCGGGGCCTGCGGGATCTCCTCCTCGTCGTCGGAGCCCGGCGACGTCACCTCGTGGGCCAGCTTCACGGCGGCGAGGGCGACCTCCATCAGGTCGAACTCGTCGGTCAGCGTCTCCACGATCACCCGGAACGGGTCGAGGTCGTCCTCCAGCAGGCTCTCCCGCAGGGCCGCCTGGGTCAGCTCCAGCCGCCGGGTACGCATGTCGGCCACGGTGGGGATCTTGTCGATGGTGATCCGCTGGCCGGTCACCCTCTCGATGGTCTTGAGCATCCGGTGCTCACGCGGCTCGGCGAGGGTGATCGCCACGCCCTCGCGGCCAGCCCGACCCACCCGACCGATCCGGTGCACGTACGACTCCGGGGCGGACGGCACGTCGTAGTTGACCACGTGGGTCAACTGCTCGACGTCCAGCCCACGTGCCGCCACGTCGGTGGCCACCAGCAGGTCCGCGGTGCCCGCCCGCAGCCGGCCCATGACCCGGTCGCGCTGCTCCTGGCTCATGCCACCGTGCAGCGCCTCGGAGCGGTAGCCCCGGCCGTTCATCGTCTCGGTCAACCGGTCGACCTCTTCCCGGCTGCGGCAGAACACGATCGCCGCCGTCGGGGACTCCACGTCCAACACCCGACCCAGCGCGGCCGGCTTGTGCGCCCGGGTCACGATGTACGCGCTCTGCCGCACCCGGGGCGCCTCACCCGCGACCGGCTGCTCCCGGCCGATCTCGATCCGCACCGGTTCGCGCAGGTGCTGGCGGGCCATCCCGTCGATGCGCGAGGGCATGGTGGCCGAGAAGAGCACCGTCTGACGCTGCGCCGGAGCGTGCTCCAGGATCGCCTCGATGTCCTCGGCGAAGCCCATGTCGAGCATCTCGTCGGCCTCGTCGAGCACCACCGTGGCCAACCCGCCGAGGCGCAGGGTGCCCCTGGCGATGTGGTCGAGGGCCCGCCCCGGGGTGGCCACCACCACGTCGACACCGCTGTCCAGTGCCCGCAACTGCCGCCCGATCGGCTGCCCACCGTAGATCGGCAGCACCCGCGCGCCCAGGTCCTTGCCGTAGCGGTGGAACGCCTCGGAGACCTGTACCGCCAGCTCCCGGGTCGGCACCAGCACCAGCGCCACCGGGTCGCCGCCCTGGCGGTGCGCCGTCATGAGGTTCAGCAGCGGCAGCGCGAACGCGGCCGTCTTGCCGGTGCCGGTGGCCGCCTGCCCCAGCAGGTCCCGGCCCTCCAGCAGCGGTGGGATAGCCTCTCGCTGGATGGGGGTCGGCTCCTCGTACCCGAGGGCGGCGAGCGCGCCGAGCAGTTCGGCGCGGAGCCCGAGCTCGGTGAAGGCGCTCACCTCGTCGGTGCCGTCGGGGGTGGCGTCGATCGGTGCGTCGTGCTGTGCAGGTGCGGAACTCATGTGCCAAGCCTTTCATCACGCCGTCCGGGCCGTTGCGGCGACCGCCACAAGAGCTGTCTCAGGGCCCGTGCTGCGGCTGTTCCGCGAGCCGGACGGCGGCCCCGATCAGGCGTCGGTGGTCAGGATGGCCAGCACCATCACCGCGGCGAGGGCCACGTCGAGCACCACGCAGAACTCGGCGTAGCCGCGCGGCACCACCCGGCGGTTGCGGTGGTGCACGATGTCCCAGCCGGCGTGCGCCAACCACCCGAGCGCCACCAGCCAGGCGGCGGTCCGCCCACCGGCCAGCACCGCGACCAGCGTCAGGGCGACCCAGATGGCCAGACCGGCGAGTTGGGTGGCGAGCACGCCCCGCCCGCCCAGCGTGCGGCGGGCCATGCCGATCACCAGGTAGCCGCCGGGCAGCACCAGCATCGTCCACGGGCTGAGCACGGTCGGATCGACCCACATGTCCACCGTCAGCAGCAGCGCCAGCCCGCTCGGCCAGTGGCGGGCGAGCGCCACCACGGCCGGATGCCGGCGGATCGGCACCGGCGCCTCGTGCCGATGACGCACCGCCACCAGCACCATGGCCGGCACCATCAGCAGGTGACCGCCGAGCATCAGGGCGTCGGCATCCAGCAGGCCCGCCCACCACGGCACGAGCAGCAGCAGGAACGGCACGTACATCGCGGCGGCCATCTCGGCGACCCCACGCCAGTGGTGCGCCCGGTAGCGCATCCACACCGTCATTCCGACGGTCATGTTCGTGGCCATCACCAGTGCGGCGACGTCCGGCCGGGCCAGCGCATCGGAGACTCCCAGGGCGGCGCCGGGCAGCTCCCACAACGGCCCGAGCAGCAGCATCCCGGCGATCATCGCCAGCGCCATCTCGCCCAGGTGCCACAGCAGCCGCCGCCTGCTGCTGGCCGGTGCCGCGGCGGTCGGTGCCGCCGCACTCGGCGTCGGGGTCGAGGGGGTCGGCTCGTCGGTGGGCAGGGGCGCGGGCGACGGTACGGCGGTGAGGCCGTCCGCGTACATCCTGGTGTTTTCCATGTCTACGACCCTGCCGGTGCCCCCGGTGTGGCCGGCAGACCCGTTCGTCACGGAAAAACCGTGCCGACCGCACGGCCCGACCGTGACAGTTCGCATGGGTGGACCATGCGCCGGGCGGTCCTAGGATCGGTGCGTGGCGAGCGAGGCGGTGACCACCCGGGCGGACCGGCGGCTGCGTCGCGCCCGACGGGCGACGCTGGTGTCGCTGGCCACCGGCGTGTGGGCGAGCGTCCTGCTGCCGGCGGTCGGCCTGACCCGCGAGCCCGACCAGGTCCGGGTGACGCTCGGCGCGGTCGGCATCCTCGCCTTCGTGATCGCCCAGACCGTCGTCCTGTACGCGGCCGTGACGCCGTGGCTCGACCCGCGCTGGCGGCGTCGGGCCGAGCTGAGCCTGATCGGGGTGGCGGTGCTGACCGTTCCGCTGGTGGGCCCGGTGGCGGCCGGCAGGTGGCCGACCTGGGCCTGGCTCGGCGCGGCGCTGATCGGCATGACGCCGCTGCTGGTGCGGTGGCGGGCCGCGCTGGCTGTCGCGGTCGGCGTCCTGGCGGTGTCGGTCGCGGTGGCCTGGTGGACCGGTGGTTCCGTTGCGCGTCACCTCGCCGTGACCGGCGCAATCGGCGCGGCGGTCGCCGCCGTCAACGGGTTCCAGGTCTGGTTCTGGGACCTGCTCGTGGAGGCCCGGCAGGGCCAGGCCGCTCAGGCCCGGCTCGCCGCCGCCGAGGAACGGCTGCGCTTCGCCCGCGACGTGCACGACGTCCTGGGGCACCACCTCACGGTGATCGCGTTGAAGGCCGAACTCGCCGCCCGGCTCGCACCGGTCGACCCGGAACGGGCCGGGCGGGAGGCCGCAGAGGTGCAACGGTTGGCCGCCTCCGCGCTGGGCGAGGTACGCGAGACCGTGCACGGCTATCGGGCCGTCGACCTCGACGAACAGCTCGCCGCGGTGGTGGGGGTGCTGCGCTCCTGCGGCGTGCGGTGCACGGTTCTGCCACTGCCGGCGGACCTGCCGCAGCCCGCCGCGATCGAGCTGGCGGCGGTGCTGCGCGAGGCGAGCACCAACGTGCTGCGGCACAGCCGGGCTGACTGGTGCCGGATCCGCATCGATCGGGAGGATGACCTGGCCAGGATGACGGTGGCCAACGACGGCGCCGACGACCGCGGCCCGGACGCGCACAGCCACGGTCTGCGCGGGCTGGCCGACCGGCTCGCCGCCGCCGGGGGCGAGTTGCGGGTACGCCGGGAGGACGCGATCTTCACCCTCGAAGCCACAGTGCCGGCGCCGTCGTGATCCGCGTCCTGCTCGCCGACGACGAGGACCTGATCCGGGTCGCCGTCGCCGCGCTGCTCGCCCTGGAACCGGACATCGAGGTGGTGGCACACGCCGCCGACGGGAAGACAGCCGTCACCGCGGCGCTGGCGCACCGTCCGGACGTGGCGGTGGTGGACCTGGAGATGCCGGGCCTGGACGGCATCGCGGTGGCCGCCGAGATGACCCGGGTCCGACCCGAGTGCGCGGTGGTCGTGCTGACCGGGCACGGTCGTCCCGGGCACCTGCGCCAGGCGCTGACCGCCGGCGCCCGTGGGTTCCTGCCCAAGGGCTCGCCGGGTGGGGCGCTCGCCGACGTGATCCGCCGGGTGCACGCCGGAGGGCGCTACGTCGACCCGACGCTGGCCGCCGACGCGTTGACCCTGCCCCCGTGCCCGCTGACCCCTCGGGAACTGGAGACGCTGCGGCTGGTGGAGGTCGGCGCCCCGGTCGCGGTGATCGCCCGTCGGGTGCACCTGTCCACTGGCACCGTGCGCAACCACCTCTCCGCCGCTGTGCAGAAGCTCGGCGCCGCCGACCGGGCCGAGGCCGTCCGCACCGCCCGGGACAACGGCTGGCTCTGAAGGGGGGACACCGGCGGCGCGCGTCGGGGAGGCCGCGAAACTCTCCGGCGCTGATCAATCAAGGCAGTCGAGTCCTCGCCTCTCAGCCGGCTGCGAAGATGGACAAATGCCCAGGAAAGTCGCGGCGGGTCCGGTCGACCCGGTGCGCTCCAGTGCCGTCGAGCTGTTCTTCGACCTCGTCTTCATCTTCACCCTCGGTCGCTTGTCGGCGACCCTGGTCGAGGAGCCCAGCCTGCTCGCCGACGCGCAGGCAGTGATCTTCCTGCTGGCCTTCTGGTGGATCTAGTACAACACCAACCTGGCTACCGACAGCCTCGACTGCGAACGACCCACAGTGCAGATTCTGATCATCTGCGTGATGCTCGGCAGTCTGCTGATGTCCATCAACGTTCCGGACGCCTTCGGCGACCAGGGCTTCGTCTTCGTGAGCGCGTACCTCGGGATCCACCTCGGCCGGACCCTGGTCATGGCCCTCTATCTGCACGGCACTCCGGCCTGGCGTCGGCCGGTACGGGGACTCGTCTGGTATTCGATGTCCGCGACGGTCTGGTTCGCCGGGGCGGCGGCCAGCGGCGGCGAAGCACGAGTGCTGCTGTGGGCATTCGCGCTGGCGATCGACTACTCGGCGCCGCTTCTGGGATGGCCGGTGCCGTGGCTCGGCCGGGCGCGGGCCAACGAGTGGCACCTCTCGGGCGAACACCTCAACGAGCGGTACCGGCAGTTCATCATCCTTGCCCTCGGCGAGACGATCCTGGCCACCGGCAACTTCTACCGGCTGTCGCCGCGAAACCTGGCGGACACCACCGCATTTCTGCTCACCTTCTGGACGGTGGTCTTCCTCTGGTGGACCTACTTCTATCGCACCACGAGCAGCCTCGCCGTGAAGATCGATACCGCCGTGGACCCGTACCGGCTCAACCTGCGGGCGAGCTACAGCCACCTGGTGATGGTGGCGGGCATCCTGCTCACCGGCATCGGCGGCGAGCTGATGCTGAAGGAGCCCGACGCGCAGCGGTCGGCCGGCAGCGTCGTGGCGATCCTGGTCGGGCCGCTGACCTTCCTCATCGGGCGGATGATCTTCGAGATCTGGGTGTTCGGCCGCCTGACGAGGCACTGCCTCGCGGCCGTGGTGGCATGCCTGATCCTGAGCCCGGTCGCGGCGCGACTCCCGCCGCTGTCGGTGGGCCTGTTGGGCGCGGCCACCATCACCGTCGTCGCCATCTTCGACCTGACCCACCGTGCCCGGGTCGCGGGTGAGGTCAACCCGGTGTCGGCCGGGGACGCTCCCCGCCGTCACCCTGCCTGACGGTGTGGCTCGGTTCCAATCTGTGGGGGCGGCGTGAACCGTCCGGATAGCGTGGGCGCGTGCGTACGGTGGAACTGGTCTGCTCGCCCGGCCTGGAGGTCGGCGGATCGGATGTGATGTGCGACCGGAAATGAGAGGATCCAACTGGTACGGCAGGCCGGGTG
>NZ_JBEYSL010000279.1:0-8861 GCF_040642735.1 Micromonospora sp. NPDC047753
GGTGGCGAACGCCCCGAACGACGACAACGTGCTGGAGTTCCATGTGCGGTCTCCGGGGGCCGGCTGGGTGTCCGGTGCCCTGGTGCGGCGGGTGCCAACGCCTCGGCACCGTTCTCGGCCTCCAGCACTGTGAACCCGGCCCGGGTCAGCCAACTGACCAGCAGGTAACGCTTGGTACGACTGTCGTCGACCACCAGGATGGTTGCCGGCATGCCGTCCACACCGTCACGCCCCGCCGGTGGGCAGGGAGACTCTGAATGTGCTGCCTCCGCCCGGCGCGCTGGTCAGCTCCAGCGTTCCGCCGAGCAGCGTCACCAACCGCCGGGCGTACGGCAGACCGAGGCCGGTGCCGCCGACCCGGGTGGCGCCGGGGATCTGGTAGAACTCCTCGAAGATCCGGTCGTGCAGCTCCGGGGCGATGCCCGGCCCGGTGTCGCTGACCTCGAACTGCCAACGGTCGCCATGTTGGCTGGCCCGCAGCCGCACCTCGCCGCGCTCGGTGAACTTCAACCCGTTGTGCAGCAGGTTGCGCAGCACCTGACCGAGCAGCACCTCGTCGGTGCGCAGCAGGGCTGGCCCGGTGAGCTCCTCCACGACGAGCTCCACCTCCGGGCGGGTGGCCAGCGCGCGCAGGGTGCCGCGTAGTTGACCGAAGAGCGGCCGCAGGTCGACCTCGGTCACGTCCGGCTCGATCCGACCGGACTCCGCCTTGGCCAGGTCGAGGAGTTCGTTGACCAGGTTGAGCAGGTCCGCCGCCGATGCCCGGATCAGATCGACCTGGCGGCCCTGCTCGTCGGTGAGCGGGTCGGAAGCGGAGTCGGTGAGCAGCCGCCCCAGGCCGATGATCGCGGTGACCGGCGCGCGCAGCTCGTGGCTCACGTTGGCCAGGAACCGGCTCTTCGACTCACTCGCCGCGCGGAGCTGGGCCGACTTCTCGTCCAGCTCGGCGTAAAGGGCGACGACGCCCCGGTTGGTCTCCTCCAACTCCTCGGTGAGCTGGTTGTAGAGCGCCAGCACGCCACGGTTGGTCTCGGCCAGCTCCTCGTTCAGCACGGCCAACTCGTCGCGCTGACTGCGCACCTCGTCCAGTGCGGAGATGAGCTGCCCGTTCTGCACTGTCAATTCGTCCAGCGCACTGCCCGGCGCGGTGCGGCCGAGTTCCGTACGGAACTCGGCGAGCCGCTCCGGGGTCGGCATCGGCGCGTTGGCCGGGACTCGTCGGGACATCCGTACGACCGTAACCCCCTCGACGGTCGACACGCTCAGTGTGTCGACCAGTCGGGACACCGCGCCGGACTGCGGTTGGTAGCGGTCGTCCGGCAGCGGGGACATCGGGGCCAGGTCGGCGCGCAGGTGGAACCGGCCGTCGGCGCCCGCGTCGACGTGGAAGGAGACGTCCGCTCCCCCGGTCGTCCGCAGCAGGTCCCGGGCAACCTCGCTGAGCGCTGTGGCGATCCGCACCTGGTCCTGGTGTTCGAGGCCGACCACCGCGGCCACCTCGCGGCCCCGCTGACGGATCACGAAGATGTCCTGTTCGACCCGCAGCGCCATCTGCAGCAGCGGCTGGGCCGAAGGTTCGTCGGTCATACCCAGGACCTTGCAACAAGTACGCAGGCGTCGTCGCGCCGCACACCCGCGTCACGCAGCAGCGTCGCCGCCATCACCAGTGGTGACTTCTCCATCAGGCCCGGGTAGTCGGCGAACCGCCACCGGTCGGCCACCCCGTCGCTGTGCATCACCAGCCTGGCGCCCGGACCGAACGGGTACGCGTACTCCCGGATCGTCGGCCGCTGGTGCCCGGCGATGCCGGGCAGCGAGACCAGCCCGCGACGCTTGTCGTCAGCATCGACCACCACGCCGGAGATGTTGCCCAGGCCCGCGTAGTGCAGCACCCCAGCCTCGGGTGCCAACTCGGCGACCGCGAGCGCGGCACCACGGGTGTGCGACATGCCGCGGTGCAGGTGACCGACCACCGTCGCCGGTGGGCCGGCCGGGGCGTTGCGGAACGCGGCGAGCGCCGCGTCGGTGGCGGCCCCGGCCAGCGGGCCGTGCCCCAATCCGTCGCTGACCAGCACCTGGTGCCGCCCGTCGGCGACCCGGACGGCGTACCCGTCGCCACTCACCGTCTCGCCGGTCAGCGGTCGGGTGAGAGCGCCCGCCCAGGACGGGGACGGCCGTGCCTCGGCAGGCCAGACCTGCACGGCGAGGACTGTGCCCCGGCCGGGCAGCGAGTATCCGTCGAACCAGCTGGCCTGCCGGACGATGGCACCCAGACCGATGCCGAGTGTGCCGGTGGTGGAGTGCCCGTCCTGGGACGAGACGGTCAGGTCGGCCATGCCGGGCCCGGAGTCGATCGCCACCAGCTCCACGCCGGCCAGCCCGGCGCGGCGTACCGGTCGGAGCAGCAGGACACCCTCGTCGGCGTGCTTGACCAGGTTGCTGGTCAGCTCGGCGGCGACGATGGCCAGGTCGGCGATGCGCGCCCCGCCCATCTCCACCTGCGCGCCGAGCCGTTCGGCGGCACGCCGGACGGCACTCGCGGCGCTGCTGGCCTCTACTCGGAACCAGATGCCACTGTCGGTGACCGCGTCGGCGTTCACCTGGACCACTTGGTGACAGTGATCCGCGTACCGGTCTCCGCTGACGTCTCGATCTGGAACTCGTCGACCAGGCGTCGCGACCCACTGAGCCCGAGGCCGAGGCCGCCGCCGCTGGTGTAGCCGTCGGTCATCGCCAGATCGAGGTCGGCGATGCCCGGCCCGGAGTCGGCGAACACGATCTGTACGCCCTTGCGTCGGCCGTTGTCCACGATCGTCACCTCGACCGAACCGCCGCCGCCGTACACCAGGGTGTTGCGGGCCAACTCGCTCGCCGCGGTGACCACCTTGGTCTGGTCGACGAGGGACAGCTTGCTGGCCACCGCCACGGCGCGGACCAGCTGCCGGACGCGCACCACGTCCTCATCGCTGCGGACCGACTGCGCCTGTGGCTGGCCCAGGTCGACGCCCGCGGTCACGGCGTGGCCGTCTCGGCGTCCGGATCGTCGTCGAGCTGGTGGTCGAGCTCGTCGGCGTGGGCAGCCGCGATCAGTTCCATGCCGCGCTCGACGTTCAGCGCGGTACGGATGCCGTTCAGCGACAGCCCGAGTTCGACAAGGGTGATGGCGACGGCCGGACGCATCCCGACCACCACCGTCTCGGCGTCGAGCACCTTGGAGATCGACGCGATGGCGGAGAGCATTCGCCCCACGAAGGAGTCGACGATGTCCAGCGCGGTGATGTCGATGATGACGCCGTGGCAGCCGGTGTCCACGATCCGCTCGGCCAGATCCTCCTGAAGCTGGACCGCCGTCTGGTCGGACATGTCGAGCTGGATGGAGACGAGCAGGATGTCGCCGATCTTGAGGATCGGCACGCGTTCCATCAGAAGCCCCGGCGCGGCTGGCGACGGGCGGTCTCCACCCCGTTGAGCCGCAGCACGTGGCGCAGCGCGTCGGCGAGGCTCGCCTTGGTGGCGATGTCACCGAACTCGATGCCGAGCGCCACGATGGTCTGCGCGATCTGCGGGCGGATGCCCGAGATGATGCAGTCGGCGCCCATCAGTCGGGCGGCCACCACGGTCTTCAGGATGTGCTGGGCGACCTGGGTGTCCACCGCCGGTACGCCGGTGATGTCGATGATCGCGTACGGCGAGCCGGTGTCGACGAGGGTCTGCAGCAGGCGCTCCATGACCACCTGGGCCCGGGCCGAGTCCAGGGTGCCGACCAGCGGCACGGCGACGACGCCCTCCCAGAGCTTGACCACCGGTGTGGAGAGCTCGAGCAACTGCTCGGCCTGGTCGGCGATCAGGCTCTCCCGGGTGCGGACGAAGCTCTCGAAGGTGAACAGGCCCATCTCGTCGACGAGCCTGGAGAAGGCGACGTAGTCCGACAGCGCGTGCGGGCCCCCGGCCTCCTGCAACAGTTCGGCCAGCACGTCCTTCAGCGCGAAGACGCTGATCGTGGTCTCGGTGGCGGAGAAGCCCTGCCGGGCCCGGCCACGAGACAGCTCGGAGAGCGCGGCGCGCAGTTCGGCGGCGCTTTCGGCGGACAGGTCGATGGTGCCCTGCTCGCTCGTGGCGACGATGGCGCCGTGCAGATCCTGGACCTGCCGGCGCAGCTCTGCCTGGCTCAGCCGGCCCCGCAACGAACTGGTGACGATCTCGGTCCACCGAGTCGTGACCCGTTCGTCCTGCCCGCTGAGCAGCGCGGCGAGCCGACCACTTTCTTCGGTGCTCAACGCCATTTCGAACCCCCTTGACCTGGACCGGGCGGACTCTATCACCGGGGTCTGATCAACTACTTGCCCCGTAGCAACGGAATGACGATGGCCACCGGATGACGGCTCCCGTTCTACCTCCGGGGGTGGTCGTGGGATACCGTTCCCCCGATAACAGGAGGTCTGGCGAATGTCGTTGACGGTGCACACGGAACAACGCGGCGACGTGGTCGTCGTGGCGGTCGCGGGCGAGCTGGACATGGCCACCGCACCGCAGCTGCAGGACCAGATCACCGACCTGCTCGACAAGGGCCGCAACCGGCTGGTGTTCGACCTGGCGGACGTCTCGTTCTGCGACTCGACCGGCCTGTCGGTCTTCGTCCGCGCCAAGAACAGCTGCGACGAGGCCGGCGGCGTGGTCCGGCTGGCCGCCCCGCAGCGCGGCGTGCTGCGCATCCTTGAGGTGAGCGGGCTGGTCGAGGTGCTGCACACCTACCCGACGGTGGATGAGGCAGTCGCCGGCGAACCGACGCCGGCTTCCTCCTGACCTGACCGTCGGCGTGCGTCACTCGTCCTCGACGTAACGGGGACGAGCGATTGCCATGCCCGCCGTCGTCTGCACGGCGAGGGCACCCAGCAGGAACCCGATCGGCGCCGTCCAGCCGCCGGTGGCCTCGTAGAGGATGCCGACCATCAGCGGGCCCAGGGCGGCGATCACGTACCCGGTGCTCTGCGCGAACGCGGAGAGCGCGACGGTGCCCTCGGCGGTACGGGCGCGTAGGCCGATGGCGGTCAGGATCATCGGGAACGCGCCCTGCCCGATCGCCAGGAGGGCCACCCAGAGCAGCGCGGCACCGTGCGGTGCGAGCGCCAACCCCAGGTAGGCCAGTGCCGACGCGGTGGTGAGCCCGAGCACCAGCGGCCGCAGGCTGCCGAGCCGACCGGCCAGGGTGGGCATCAGCAGCGCGATCGGCACGCCGAGCGCGGTCACCCCGGCGAGCAGCAGCCCGGCCGACTCCGGCTGGTAGCCGGCGTCGCGGAACAGTTGGGCCAGCCAGCCCATGATCGCGTACCCGCTGAGCGACTGCGCCCCGAAGTAGACGGCCATCGCCCAACCGAGCCGGGTCCGCGCCGGCCGGACCCGCGTGGGCGTGGCGGCAGCCGCCGTCGGGGTCGCCCGCCGCGCCGCGGCGCGGGCCCGCAACGCCAGCGGCACCCACGGGAGTACGGCCACCGCGGCCATCGCGGCCCACACGCCGAGCCCGGCCCGCCACGACCCGAAGGCGTGCGCGATCGGCACCGCGGAGGCGGCGGCCACCGTCGTGCCCACTGTCAACGCCATCGTGTACGCGCCGGTGACCAGGCCGGTGCGGTGCGGGAAGTGCTGTTTGACCAGCATCGGCAGCAGGATGTTGGCGACCGCGATGCCGGACAGCGCCAGCGCGCTGGTGAGCACGAAGATCAGGGCGGAGTCGGTGGCGACCCGGAGCACCTGGCCGACGGCGAGGGCGAGCATGGCGACCACCAGCACCCGGGCCGGCGCCACCCGGCGGACCAGCCACGGGGTGAGCGCGCCGAGCCCGGCGAACGCGATGGTCGGCAGGGTGGTGACGAGGCCGGCGGTGACGCCGGAGAGGCCCAGCCCGTCGCGGACCTCGTCGAGCAGTGCGCCGAGGCTCGTCACCACGGCGCGCAGGTTGAGCGCGACCAGCAGCATCCCGACCAGCACCAGCGCGCCACCGGTCGCCGGGTGCGTCCGCCGGCCGGTGCCGGGGTCCCGCGTCGGACGAGGATCGACGGCGACGGGAGCGGGCAGCGCCGGAGCGGCGGTTGGTGGCGGGGTCATGACCGCTAACCTACAATCATGGGATGAATTTGGGACCGGTGATGTAACCAGTGCCACCGTCGGTTGAATTCCCCTCCGCGCCGCCGGCACCGCCCCGCGGCCAGCCCCCCGTGCCACCGCGCGGCCACCGGGTCCGGCAGACCACCGAGCAGCTCCGCGCCCGCATCCTGGGCGGCGAATGGCCCGTCGGAGGGCGCATCCCCACCGAGCCACAACTGGTCGCCGCGCTGGGCGTCGGGCGCAACACGGTCCGCGAGGCGGTCCGCGCCCTGGTGCACGCCGGGGTGCTGGAGTGCCGGCAGGGCTCCGGCACCTACGTGGTGTCCACCGACGAACTGGCCCCGGTGGTCGCCCGCCGACTCGGCGACGACCGGATGACCGAGGTCATCGAGGTACGCCGCGCCTTCGAGGTGGAGGCCGCCCGGCTCGCCGCGTTGCGGCGTACCTCGGAGGACCTGGCGGCGCTCGACGGCGCGCTCGCCCAGCGCGAGGCCGCCTGGCACGGCGGCCGGGTCGACGCGTTCGTCGAGGCCGACGCGGCACTGCACACCGCGGTGGTCGCCGCCGCGCACAACGCCATGCTCGCCGAGCTGTACGCCTCGGTGGGCACCGCCCTGCGCAGCACAGTCGCCCAGGCCATGGGCGAGGAACTCACGCCCGAGCGCTACGTCGACCACACCCGGCTGGTCGAGGCGATCCGGGCCGGCGATCCCGGCCGGGCGGCGCTCGAAGCCGGCGCTTTTCTGGAACCCGCCGAACGGGCATAGGTTGTGCCCGACAGAAAAGCGGACACCTCGGGAGTACGAATGCTCAAGGGCTTCAAAGACTTCATCATGCGCGGCAACGTCGTCGACCTGGCGGTCGGTGTCGTCATCGGCGCCGCGTTCACGGGCGTGGTCACCCAGCTCACCAAGTCGTTCCTCGACCCGCTGATCCGGGTCTTCGTGCTGCTCATCACCGGTAGCGACAAGGGTTTGGCCGGCACGGCACCCAGCTTCCGTGGCATCCCGTTCGACTGGATCGCCTTCGTCAACGCGGTGATCACCTTCCTGCTGACCGCACTGGCGCTCTACTTCCTGGTCGTCTACCCGATGAACCGGCTGGCCGAGCGGCGCAAGCGGGGCGAGGAGCCGCCGCCCTCGGCGCCGAGCGAGGAGGTCAAGCTGCTCACCGAGATCCGGGACGCCCTGGTCTCCGCCGGTCACACCACCCCCGGCCAGCAGCGTGGGGCGCTGGACGACGTGCTGGGCCGCCGCCCGGAGCCGCCGACGCAGCGCTGACCCGAACGGATGCACATCGGCCCCTGCGGGATTCCCGCAGGGGCCGCATCTTCTCGTACGTGTGTTCGATAGAGTCCCGCCATGGAGCAGCGAAAGCACTGGTGGAACGGGAAGTGGGGGCGGCTGGCCCGGCGGGACGTCTTCCTGCGGGTGGACGCCGACCGCTGGCACGTCGAGCAGCGGGCCGGCGGCGCCGAGGGCATCTCCCGTTTCTACGAGTACGGCAGTGCGGACGAGGCCGAGGACACCGTCCGGGCGCTGCTCGACGGCCCGGACACCTGGCGGGAACTGTCCCCCCGTCCGCCCGGCGGCTGGACCCTCCCGAACACCTGAGTGCGCGGAACACCGTGCACGGGCGCGAGGGTGCCGGGCGCTGCGTGCTGAGTGCCGTCTGCTGCGTGCCGTTTGCTGTGCCGCCTGTTGGGTGCCGTTTGCTGCGTGCCGCCTGCTGGGCGCTGGGTGCCGTCTGCTGGGCTGGGTGCTGGGTGCGGGGCCGCCGCTGGCTGTAGCGGCCCGCCGCCCGCCACCTTGAGCGGGCCGGGGGCGGTATTGCTTTTGGCGGTGATGACTCTGAGGCATAAATATGACTCACAGTCATCACGCTCCCCGGGCCATCACTTCCGAGCCGATCGCCCCCGACCCACCGCCTCCGGACCGGCCACCTCCGAGCCCATCGCCCCCGACCCACCGCCTCCGGACCGGCCACCTCCGAGCCTCCATCGCCCCCGACCCACCGCCTCTGGACCGGCCCCACCTCCGAGCCACTGCTCTGGGACGAGGTGCGACCACACCAAGCCCGCGGCGGCCGCTGAACGGCGGGCGGGCGGGGAGGGACGGACGGGAGGGGCGGGCCGGCAGCGGACGGTTGGGGTGGGTGGCGGCGGCGTTTAGCGGCGCGCTGCTCTGGGAACCGCAGCGGGATGGACCAGCAGGACGAGCAGCAGGCGACCATCTCGCGGATCACCACCGGGATGCCGGTGATCGACTCAGCTGGCACCGAGGTCGGTACCGTGGACCTCGTCCAGCGGGGTGACCCGAACGCGGTGACCGTCCAGACACCGACCGCCGACCCGGGCAGCAGCCTGGACGAGCTGATCGAGGCGACCGCGGTCGAGGAGCCGGACGTCCCAGCAGATCTGGCGGCGCGACTGCTGCACAGCGGCTATCTGAAGGTCTCGACCGACCTGACCCGCACCGGCGCGGTCTACGTACCGGCCGACCGGATCGGGTCGGTGGCCGACGGCCGGGTCCTCCTGGCCGTCGGGGTGGCCGACCTGCCGCCCGAGGAGTGACCCAACCGCCCTGATCGACTCGGGTTCACGGAAATCGGGGTGTCCGGAGCCTCGGGACGGCCCGACTTCATGAAACCCGAGTGGATCTGTCCGGCGCGGCGGGAGCGGGCGCGGCCGGGGCGGCGGGAGCGCCGCGTCGGTGGCACGGCCAGCTGACCGCGCAGCGCATAGGCTGAGCTGATGGTCG
>NZ_JBEYSL010000280.1:0-8793 GCF_040642735.1 Micromonospora sp. NPDC047753
CGCGTCACCTGTCGACCTGGGTGAAGTCCCAGGAGTGCGGGGCGCGGGCCACCAGCAGGGCTGGCGGGTCCGGCAGCGGGCGGGGGCTGCTGCGCACCGCAACCCGGCCCCAGAGCCCCCACACCCCCCCAGAGCGAAGAACAGCCTCAGCCGACGACGGCAAACAACCGCCGCCGCGCCCCCAGCAACGCGACGGAGGCCAGCACCAGCCCGACCCCCATCGTGACCAGCAGGGGGCTGGGGTCGCCCGGCAGCAGCGCGGCCACCGACCGCGACGCGGTGCCCAGGGCGAGGTAGAGACCGGCCCAGGCGGCCGCGCCGATCGTCGCGCAGCCGAGAAATCGGCGGTACGACATCCGCAGCCCGCCGGCGGCCAGTGGCAGTAGCGCGTTGAAGACCGGCAGGAACGGCGCGACCACCATCATCCGGCCGCCTCCGCGACGCAGGATTCCTTCGGCCGCTGTCCAGCGGGCCTCGCCGATCCAGCCACCGATGCGGCTGTCGCGCAGTCGGTCGGAGTAGCGACGGCCGACCAGGAAGCTCAGTGACCAACCGGCCAGGCAACCGATCAGCACCGCGGTGAAGGTGGCCAGCCCGGTGCTCGGGCGGCCCACGCCGACGGCGGCGAGGATCGCGACGTCGCCGGGAACCAGGACACCCAGCAGGGGTACGGCGTCGAAGAGCATGACGAGCCCGAGCGCGCCCATCAGCAGCAGAACCGGTAGTTCTCCGATCTGGGCCAGCCATTGCGTCATGCGTCGACGCTATGGCCGTGGCGCCACTTCGGACATCGGGTCGTAGCCCCCAGTGACCCCTGGTATCCGCCTCGGGGTCGCCCCTGAGTCGGGGGTGCGCCTCAGGCGGGGCGCAGCACCTGCACGTGGCGTAGCGACGAGTCGACCGACGGTTCGGTGGTGGGTACCGGGTAGTCGGCCAGCACGGTCAGGCGGTCCGTCGGCAGGTGTCCGCGGCCGGGGTCGCCGACCAGCACGTCGGCACCCGCGGCGGCGGCCCGCTGCAGGAAGGGCAGCATCCGGTCGGCCATCGCGCGGTCGTAGAAGACGTCTCCGGCGACGACCAGGTCGACCTTCGCTTCGGTGCTGTCGAGCAGGTCGTCCCCGGTGGCGTCGACGGCGACGTGGTTGGCCCGCGCGTTGAGGGTGACGGCGGCGACGGCGTACGGGTCGATGTCGTTGGCGATCACCTCCGCGGCGCCGGCGAGCGCGGCGGCGATGGCTACCAGCCCGGACCCGGCGGCGAGGTCGAGCACCCGGCGACCGGCGGCCAGCTCCGGGTGGTCCAGGAGGTGACGGGCCAGGGCCTGTCCCCCGGCCCAGGCGGACGCCCAGTACGGCGCGGGCAGCGCGCGTCCGGCGGCGGCCTCCATCCGGGCCCACCAGACGATCGCGTCCTCGGCCAGGTGCAGCCGCACCTCGGGGACGAACGGAGTGGGCATCAACCGGAGCCGGTCCAGACCAGTACCGGGCGCGTGGATTTCGCGTTCCAGCTCGGTCAGCGCGTCGGCTGCGGCATCACTCATCGGCGCAAGCATGCCGCAGCGGCGGTTGGTCGGGGCGGGTTTCACATGCCGCCGCGCAGAGTTCACCCGAGTTCAGTCAAATACCTACGGCACTTCGGCCAGCGGATCGGGGTTTTGCCCGTTACTGTCGAACAGGTACGGGCGATCATCGGCCAGAGGCCGAGGGTCAGCCGCTTTGAACAGGGAGAGATGCATGGCAACCGGCACGGTTAAGTGGTTCAACTCGGAAAAGGGCTTCGGCTTCATCGAGCAGGACGGTGGAGGGCCGGACGTGTTCGTCCACTACTCCGCCATCGCTTCGAGCGGCTACCGGGAGCTCAACGAGGGCCAGAAGGTCGAGTTCGAGGTGACCCAGGGGCAGAAGGGTCCGCAGGCGGACAACGTCCGCCCGATGTAGCTCCGTGCCGGTGACGGCGGCCGGTCTCCGGCCGCCGTCGCAGCGCACTCAAGACGCCGCCGGGGCGGCGGGCAGGTCCCGCCGCCTCCGGATTGGTCCGACAAGCAGAATCAACGGGGTGAGCGCCAGCCAGGCGGTCATCACGACAATTGCCGTCTCGACGCCGTAACGTGCGCCGATGGCACCGGCCAGCACGGCCGCCAGCGGGATCGTGCCGTAGTTGAGCAGATGCATGCTCACCGTCACCCGGCCCAGCAGGTGGTGCGGCGTGTAGGTCTGCCGGAAGGCACCCTTGACCACGTTGCCGATGGCCACCCCGAGACCGATCAGCAGGCCGCCGAGGGCTGGCCAGGCCAGCCCGACGCCGGGCGCGGCGAGCGGGATGAGCAGCGCGGGCGGGCCGGTGAGCGCCGCCGCGATCAGCACCGCCCGTGCGGTGCCGCAGCGCCGGGCCACAGTGGTGGCGAGCAGCGCGCCGATGATCCCGCCGGCGCTCATCACACCGACGAGCCCACCCACCAGGCCCGGTTCGAGTCGCAGTTCACGGACCAGGAAGACCACCAGGACGGCCTGGTAGCCGGTCAGCCCGATGTTGCTGGCCGCGCCGAAGAGCGTGAGCACCCGCAGGTACGGGTCCCTGATGACGAAGCGCAGCCCTTCGGTGATGTCCCGGCGCAGCGATCGGGGCCGCTGCGAGGGTCGTACGCGTGGTTCGCGGGTGCGGATGCGCAACAGGAACATCGCGGAGAGCAGGAATGTGAGCGCGTCCAGCAGCAGTGCGGCGACGGCGCCGACGAGCTGGGCGATCAGACCGGCGAGGCCGGGTCCGACGACGTAGCTCGCGGTCTGGGTCGCCTGGAGCTTGGCGTTGCCCTCCGGCAGTTGCCCGGGTCGCAGCAGCACCGGCAGGTAGACCTGGTCGGCGGTTTCGAAGAAGACCCGCGCGGCGCCCGCGCTGAGGGCCACCACCAGCAGTTGCGCGACGGTGAGCCGGCCCAGCACGGCGGCCAGCGGCACGCTGAGGAAGGCCACCGCGCAGAGCAGGTCGCAGATCACCATCACCGGTCGGCGGGGCAGCCGGTCGACCCACGCGCCGGCCGGCAGGCCGATCAGCAACCAGGGCAGCCAGGCCGCCGCGGTGAGCACCGCCACCTGGAAGGTGCCGGCGTCGAGGACGGCGACCGCGACCAGGGGCAGCGCGACAGTGGTGACGTTGCTGCCGACGCTGCTGACCGCCTGGCCGGCCCAGAGCAGCCGGAAGTCGCGGTGCCGCAGCAGCCCTCCGGTCGGCCGGACGTCGGCGTCGTCAGAACGGGTGGCGATGGTCACGGTCGGGCCGGTACGCCGTGGACGAAGACGAAGACCGGCCTGCGGTCGGCGTCGTCGTCGGGTAGCTCCCGGTCGGCCCAGCGGCCGAGGACCTCGATCATCTCGCGGCTCAACTCGGCCAACTCCTGCGGCGTGAGGCTCAGCCAGTGGTCGGTGGAGAACGGCGCGTCGTTCCAGGTGGCCTGGGTGCTCTCGTCGGCGGCGTGCCAGGCCCGGGCCAGGGCGACGTGCCGGTCGAGGTTGAGCGAGGTGGCGGCGTCGGCGACCGCGCGGGAGGCCGGGTCGGCGTCGAAGTCGGCGTTGGACCAGCGCAACCCCCTGGTCACCAGGCGCCACCACCGCTCGCGCCGGTCCCGGGCCAGTTCGGGCGCCTCGGCGACCAGGTCGGCGGCGGCGAGGACCTTGAGGTGGTGGCTGACGTTCGCTGGGGCCTGGTCGGTGCGCTCGGCGAGGAGCCCGACGGTGGAGGGCCCGTGGACCTTGAACACGTCCATCAGCCGGCGGCGCAGCGGGTGGGACATGGCGGCCAGCACCCGGGAGTCGGTGATCTGGCGTACGTCGGGGCTGTTCATGTCGACAGCCTGACATCCGCAACGACTGTTGCGCAACACTCATTGCCCAACAGTCGTTGCGGATCGCGTCAAGAGGGGCGGCCCGGCGGCTACGAACCGCCCCTCGCTCAGGCGACGAGCCGGCGGGCCAACTCGTCGGCCACCTGCTTGGCGATCGTGGGCGGGATCGCGGCAGCGATCTCCTCCGGGGTCAGCCCGGCCAGCACGCCCTGGATGATCGCCTCCTCGTCGGTGAAGTCCCGGTTGGACAACTCCGTCAGCGCGGCCTGCAGGGCGGTGACCTGCAAACCGAGCGACTTCAGGGTCGGGTGGGCCGGCCTGAAGTTCGAAACGGTGGCGTCCTCACCCATCGCCATCCGGGTGTAGATCTGCCCGATCGGGTTGCGGCCGTCCAGGACGGTGAGGTTCTTGTGGACGGTGGCCAGCCAGTTGTGCTCTTCGGGGGTCATGTCGTCGTCCTCCAGGAGTCCGATGGAACTGAGGTAGCGGCGGAACAGGGGCCGCTGGTCGCGGCCCGCCTTGATGGCGTCGCGGAAGAAGCTGAAGTGGGTGTGCCAACGGTGTGAGCTGTCGCCGGTGGTGCGCTTGCCGAGGCGATCCCACCGCTTCACAGTGCTGCCGTCGGGGCTGTAGATGATCTCCCGGATGTCCCGGGTGTCGGCCGCGTTCGCGGCGCACTGCGCGACGCACCAGACCGAGAAGCTGGGCAGGGTGTTCGATCGGCCACCGGAACGGACATCGAACTGTCCGACGTCCAGCGCCGCCGCGTCGAGGGTCAGCCCGGCCCGGTCCCGAGGCGACTCGACCACCGAGTAGTCGTTGGGGACCACCCGGTCCGACCCGCAGTGGTAGCCGCCCCGGTGGGACGAGTCACCGACGATGCCGACCTCGCCCGGATCCAGGTCGTCGGGCCCGGGAGCGTTGTCGAGGTGAGTGAGGAGCAGACTTCGGACGGCCAGAAGATTAGCCGGGGCCCGGGTCATGGGGTCCCCCTTTCCGAGAGGCGGGGACCGGGCACGACGTCACACCGCGTACGCGGTGCTGGGCTTCGGGCGAGCCCGGCCTACTGGTGCACGGCGCCGGGCGTTGACTCCACCATAGCCCGCATTTTCGGTAAACGCCCAGCTCAGGAGGGGTCTGTTCAGATTGGAGGTTGGTGCGGGGCAGAGTGGACGATCGGCAGCAGCAGCGCCGAGGGGTGCGCCGGGTCGTGCAGCACCTGCCGCCAACCAGCACGTAGCGTCACCGCCGTGCCGAGCGGTTCTCCGGTGCCGGGGTTGCGCGCCCACCGTGGATGGGCGCCGCCGGAGACCTGCACCCGCAGTCGGTGCCCGGCGGCGAAGCGGTACGCGGTCGGCCAGAGCGGCACCGGAATCCGCAGCGCCCCAGAAGGGTCGGCCGCCGGGAAGCGCTCGGGCGTGACCCGCACCAGACCGTCGCACACGTTCCACGAGCGACCCCGGCGGTCCACGTCGCACAGACGAACGAACACGTCCAGGTAGGGCAGATCGCTGCGCAGGTGGATCTCGGCGCGGACCGGGCCGATCACCTCGACCGGCGCGGCCAGCGGGGCGCTGGTGTAGGTCAGCACGTCGGGGCGGGCCTCGACCCGCCGGTTGTCGACCGGGCCGGCCCGTTGGGCGACGAGCAGCGGACCGCCGAGCGACGGGGTGGGGTCGGCGGGGTCGTAGCGGAACCCGTCCGGTGTCGACACGACAGGTGGGCGTGCCGCCAGCTCGCCACCGGGTTGCAGGTGCCAGGCGGTCTCGACCGCCGGGGGTGGCCAGTCCGGCAGGTCCCGCCAGCCGCCACCGGGGCCGCCGACGTGGATGCGTACGGGCGGCCGGGCTGGTCCCGCCGGGCCGCGCGATCGGGTCGTGGCCGGCAGATGCTCGTCGAGCCAGGCCAACCCCTCGCGCAGCGCGCCCACGAACAGTCCGGGGCTGCCATGCGTCCATGGGCCGATGACCAGGCGCGGCGGTGTGCCGGCGGCGCGCAGCACGGCGTGGTCGTCGAGCTGGGCGGGCAGGAAGATGTCGTGCCAACCGGTGACCATGACCACCGGCGCCCGCACCTTCGCGACCTGGTCGGCGAAGACCCGGGTCCGCCAGTAAGCGGCCTGCGGTGTGTGGTGGCGTAGCCACTCCTGAAAGAACGGGATGGTCACGCCGGTGGCCACCCGGTCGGCCTCGGCCAGCGGGAGGTGCTCCAGCGCGGCGGCCAGCCGGGGTTGCCCACGCTTGAGTTCCCACTGCCGGGCCAGCCACGGCACGGTCTGCGCGTGCAGCAGCTCCGCCCAGGTCAGCACCGTGTCCAGGGCGAAGGACTCCCCCGCGTACGTCGAGTCGCGGGTGGCCGAGGCGGTCACCACCGCGACCATGGCGCGCAGCTCCTCGTCGGCGTCGGCGGCCAGGGCCCACTGGGCGAAGCCCTGGTAGCTGACCCCGAACATGCCGAGTTGCCCGGACCACCAGGGCTGGCGACGCAGCCAGTCCAGCGTGTCCGCGCCGTCGTCGCGCTCGTGCACCAGCGGGGCGAACGTTCCACCAGAGCCGCCGGTGCCCCGGCACGACTGGATCACCGCGTGTCGACCCCGGGCGGCGAGCAGCCGACCGAGCAGCCGCAGCGGCCCACCCCGCCCGTAGGGGGTGCGGATCAGCACGGTCGGCGCACCGCGGACGGCCGGGGCGTAGTGGTCGGTACGCAGCACCACGCCGTCGCGGGCCCGCACCGCGAGGTCACGGCTGACCCGCACCGGGCCGGGGCGGGTCGGGGTTAGGCGCAGCGCGGCGCTGGCGAGGCGGGTGACGAGGTGCGGCACCGGTCAGCCCGTCGGGCGGCGGGGTGACTCCGGCCGGGTGGCGCGCACCGCGTCGCGGTGCCCGCGCAGCGACTCGCTCATCTCCTCCATGAACCGGTGCACCACCTCCAGCTCGTCCTCGCTGAAGCGGGCCATCACCGTGTCGGTACGGGCGCCCAGCGGCCGGAAGAACTCCGTGGCCAGCGCGGCGCCCTGGTCGGCGTAGTGCAGCAGCACCTTGCGCCGGTCGACGGTGTCCCGGTCGCGGCGGATGTGCCCGGCCCGTTCCAACCTGTCGATCAGGGCCGTGACCGAGCCGGAGGAGAGGTTCAGCTGCTCGCCCAGACGGCCGGGGGTGATCGGATCACCGAGCAGCTCGGCGTCCATCACCGCGATCAACGCCTGCAGGTCGGTCGGGTTGAGGCCGTGCAGGTTGGCGAAGGCGTGGCCGACCTGCTGGGCGTCCACCGCGTACCGCCGGAGGTTGTTGGTGATCTCCGCGGCCAGCTGCTCGCGGCGCGTGTCGCGCCGTCGGTACATGCCGTGAGTCGCCACCTCGCGCCGCTCTTCCCGTCGTTGATCCCCCGGGTTGCAGCATAGAACAGCCCCGGATAATCTCGGCTATCAAGATACTCGACTTCCGAAAGACCTTGAGGTCACCTGATGTCTGTGTTCACCAGAGTCGCTCGTGGCCGGCTGGCCGCGTGGCTCACAGTGGCCGCCGCGATCGTCGTGGGCGCGGCCGTCTTCGGGACACCCCAACCGGACAACCCGGCACCGGTCTCCGCCACCGGCCTGTCCGTGCAGTGGCAGTCGACCCAGGTTCAACGTCTGCAGGATCAGCTGCCCTCCAGCGACGTGCAGCCGGCCATCGTGGTGATCAGTCGCGGTGACGGCGGCGCGCTGAGCGAAACCGACCGGGCGACCGTCGGCGCTCGCGCCGACGACCTGCGCCGCTTCGCGGTGGGTGGGCAGGTCAGCCCCGCCCAGGTCTCCCCGGACGGCGCGGTGGCCCTGGTCGCCGTGCCGTTGGACACCGCCGGCGGGCAGGAGGTCGTCACCGACACGGTGACCCAGCTGCGCGAAACCCTCGCGGACCTGCCCGACGGGCTGAGCGCCGAGGTGACCGGCTCCCCGGCGTTCACCGCCGACCTCTCCTCGGTGTTCGACGGTGCCGACGTCACCCTGCTCGTGGTGACCGCCGCCGTGGTCGCGCTGCTGCTGCTGATCACCTACCGCAGCCCGTTCCTGTGGATCGTGCCGCTGGTCGTGGTCGCCGCGACCGAGCAGCTCACCCTGCGCGCGGTGGACGTCATCGTGCCCGCCGTCGGCATCAACCTCCAGCAGGGTCAGGTCACCGGCATCGCCAGCGTGCTGGTCTTCGGCGCCGCCACCGACTACGCGCTGCTGCTCATCGCCCGCTACCGGGAGGAGCTGCGTCGCGAGGAGGACCGGTTCGCGGCGATGCGCGCCGCGTTGCGCCGCACCGCGGAGCCGATCCTCGCCAGCGGCGGCACCGTCGTGCTCGGCGTGCTCACCCTGCTGCTCAGTGAGCAGGAAACCAACCGGGCACTGGCCGTGGCCTGCGCCACCGGTGTGGTCTTCGCCATGCTCTCGGCCCTGTTCGTGCTCCCCGCCGTGCTGGTGCTCTTCGGTCGCGGCCTGTTCTGGCCGTTCGTGCCCCGGGTCGGCGGCCCGGTGCGAGAGGGTCGGCTCTGGGGTCGACTCGGCGCAGCCGTGCAACGCCGCCCGGTGGTGGTCGCGACGCTGGCCACTGTGCTGCTCGGCGGCCTGGCGCTGGGTGGGCTCGGCATCCGTACCGGCCTGTCCGAGACCGAACAGTTCCGGGCCGAACCCGAGGCGGTGACCGGCGCGCAGACCCTGGCCAGGGCCTTCCCCGCCGGCAGCACCCAGCCCGTCGCCGTGATCACCACCCCGGCGGCGGTGCGGGCGGTCACCGACGCCGCCACAGCGGTACCCGGTGTCGCCTCGGCGCGCCCCGGCGACGCCGGCACGGCCGTCGCCCAGGTCGACGTGGTCCTCGACGCCGAACCCGGCACCACCGCCTCGGACCGGGCGATCGAGGCGCTGCGCGCGGCGGTCGCCGCCGTCCCCGACTCCGCGCCGCCGGCCGCCGCCGGGTCACGGCGGCGGC
>NZ_JBEYSL010000281.1:0-8743 GCF_040642735.1 Micromonospora sp. NPDC047753
CTCGGCGCGCACCGCACCGCGCATTCCGAGTTGGACCACGCCGTCTACATCAAGGCTGGCACCGGAATCGGCTCCGGTGTGATCTCCAGTGGACGGTTGCACCGGGGCGCGCAGGGGTCGGCCGGGGACATCAGCCACTGTCGGGTGGTGGCCGATCCTGCGCCACCGTGCACCTGTGGAAACGCCGGCTGCCTGGAAGCCGTGGCCAGTGGTGCCGCGCTGGTCACCGCGCTCCGGGAGCAGGGCGTGCCGGTCTCCGACCTGACCGGTGTGATCCGGCTGATCGACGACGGTGACCGACAGGCCACCGCTCTCGCCCGGCAGGCCGGCCGCGCCGTCGGCGAGATCCTGGCCGTGGTGGTCAACTTCTTCAACCCGCAGGTGGTGGCCATCGGTGGTCGGCTCGCCGACTGTGAGCCGCTGCTGGCCAGTATGCGGGCCACCCTCTATGAGCGGTGCCTCCCGCTGGCCACTCAGACCCTGCTCATCGAACGGGTCGCCGCCGGCCAGGACGTCGGCATCACCGGTGCCGCCCACCTGGTGATCGACCACGTCGTGGCGGCCGCCTGACCTCGCTCACAGCGACCGCATCGCTCACCCAGGGTGATCCGCATCAGTGTTTCATGCCAGATTTATCTGCTTTTGCGCATGCGGCGGCACTGATCATCCTGACATTTTCCTTACAGGCAGTCACGTAGCCTTCCGGTGTTCCTCACCCACCCGTGACTGCTCCTGGAGGTTCCGACGTGCGGATCAACGGACGGCTGCTCGTGCCGATCTCGTTGGCAGCGGTGCTGGCGACCGCCGCCTGTGGCCTCTCGGCACCGGCGTCCGGGCAGGCCGAAGTCCCACGTTCGGGCCCGAGCACGCAGAGCTCAGCTCCGAGCCCCGACGACACGCCGACCTCCAGCCCGACCCCGGACATCCCGACCGACGCGCAGGTCCCCACCAGGGCCGCCGGCACCTTCACCACCGCCACCGGCAACGGTCGCGTGATCGGCAAGGGCAAGAAGCGGGTGCGCTACAGCGTCTCGGTGGAGAAGGGCATCGCCTGGGGTGAGATCCCCGCCTGGAAGCCGGCCCGGTTCGCCGCGAGCATCGAGCAGGTGTTGGCCGCACCGAACGGATGGGCCACGTCGGCACAGCACCCGGTCACCAACGCGGCGGTGAACCTGAACCGGGCGTCGTGGTCCTTCCAGCGGGTCGGCAGCTCAACTGTCGACGTCGACGTGCGGCTCGCGACACCGAGGACAGTGGACAGACTCTGCGGCGCGAGCGGCGTCGACACCGAGGGGGTCTACTCCTGCAAGTACGGCAAGACCATCATGATCAACCTGCGGCGGTGGCTTCAGGGATCGCCGGGATATCCGGTCAGCATCGACGAGTACCACGCCGGCGTGATCAATCACGAGTTCGGCCACTTCCTCGGCTTCGCCCACATGAAATGTGGCGGTCGCGGCAAACCGGCCCCGGTCATGATGACGCAGACGATGGGCCTGGGCGGGTGCGTGCCCAACGTCAGCCCGTTCGTCGGCAACGGCCAGTTCGTCAGCGGACCGTGGGCGCGATCCTGACCTGACCCTTGCTGTCTCAACGAAGCGCAGCGACGATGCGTCCGACGGAGGTAGACGGATTACCATCCGGGGGCGGGTCGAGTCGACCAGCCCGCTGACAGGCGTCCTCAATTCGGTCGCGGAAGTTGCCGAAGTCGAGCCTGGTCTTGTCCCAGGAGGGGTCGTGCTCCCGCAGCAGGTCGCGGGCTCGCTTGGCGTTCTCCACGAATCGGCTGCAGTTGCCATAGTGGAGCAGCAGCCACACCTCGAAGCAGGGATTGGACCAGGCCAGATTGACATCGGCGTCTACAGCTTCGCGGGATGCTGGCTCGGTGGCGAAGTCATCGACGTCGCAGACCGCCCACGCTTCGTCGAAGTCGTCGCGCTGGCGGCGGCGCGCCGCACCTCGTACGACGTTGACCGGGGAGCCGCGCTCTGCCACGACGACCACCCGAGGCCGTACCCACTCCTCCTGCTTGAGGCCGTTGAAGTAGTCCCGTTCCGTGGACTCACCGTTGGTGGCGATCAGCACGGTTGTCCGCTGCTCTCGGGTCGATACGCGGCGGCGGAGGTCGGTCTCGCGGCCACGGCCGGACCGTATCGAGCCCGAGGTACGCCGGTCACCCTGCCGGGGTGTCATCCGAGCCTCCACGGGTGGCAAGGGCCTGCTCAAACAGGTCGGTGGACAGGTTGGGAACTGCGCCGTAGTTGCCGTTCAAGTAACGGCGCTGACGGTTCTCGCCTTCTTTTCGAGGCTTGAAGTCGGTCAACGGATACAGCGAGGAGGCACCCTCGTTGTCCTTCTCCACGAACCAGATCTCATCGCGGCGGAGGATCTCCTCAGCGTCGAGGGTGCCGAGCAGGGCGGCATCGTGGCTGGTGAAGATGAGTTGGCCGCCAAGTGGGTTCGCGGCCGGGCTGCGGAACAGGCTGATGAGCTTGGCGGTCAGGATCGGATGCAAGCTCGCATCGATCTCGTCGATCAGCATTGTGGTGCCGGTACGTAGCATCGCTGCGGCATGCAGACCCAGGGTCAGCAGTTGCCGGGTGCCGGTCGACTGGTCCTGGAGGTCGAGCAGTGCGGTGCCGTGCGGACCCTGATGCGCGAACTGGACGCGGGGCGAGGGCCGGATAGCCGCGACGGCTTTCTTCAGCCGGTCGCTCAATCTCCTGGCTGGGAGGACGGACCAGTCGGCCTGATCATGACCCGGATCAGGAGCGATAACGACGTCGACGATCCCCACATCGGCAGCCTGCAACAGGTCAACGACCAGGCGGCGTACCTCATCGGCATCCGATTGGCCGATACGGACGAGGGCGGACAGCCCAGAGTTGGGGTCGGTACGTTGGCCCGTCAGGTAGAACCACCGGTAGGTGTCGTGCAACGGCTGTGGGTTTGTCGGATCCGGTTGGGGACGGCTCTGGCCAAAGCGCGCGACAGTGCTGAGAAATAGGGCTGTTGGCGCGGTGATGCCAGCGATCTGCTCCAGGTCGCTGCGCCGGCCCGACTCCTCGCCCCAGTTGAAGGCGTCACCGTCTCGCTCGAATACGCGCCGCCGGCGCCCTAGTGGAAAGTGGTAGAGCCACTCCTCCACCACCCGGTCGTCGTCGATCGTGAAGCCATAGGTGTGTCTGACTCCGCCGAGCCGAAGGTCGACGACATAGCGAGATGGCTGGACGGCGACCTCCGAATCCAACCGGAACGGCTCCCGGGACAGGCCCACACCGGGCTCGACCGCCCGGTCAGACTCCACGACCAATTGCCGCATGAACGCCAGCGCGCCCAGGCAGTTCGACTTGCCCGACGCGTTGGCTCCGAAGATGCCGACGACTTGGACTGCCTGCGGAGCCGGCTCGTCGGCCTCGGCTCCGTCGCCGTAGACGGGCGTCAGATTCAGCTGATGCTCGTCGCGAAACGAACGATGGTTGGCGAAGCGAAAACTCAGCAGCATTGGCCGCGTGCCCCTAGCTCGTGGGCGGTTACAAGTACATCTCTGCGAGTAAACCACGAGAGGGCGGCAGAAAGGGGCGACGCAGGCCAGCCTTGCCGCTGGCCGGCGGCGCATGCCGTCAGTGCCGAAGCTGCGCGGCTCAGGCCCGTGAGTACTCGGCGGCCGTGCGCTCCACGTCGGCGATGAACTCTTCGAGCTGCGTCTCGGTGGGACCGCGGTCCTGAAGCAGCTTGCCGAGGAATACGATCTGCATCTTGAGGGCGATCTCAGGGCTGAGGTCGTCGATCAGCCCCGATCTCACCGAGGGCCGCGCGGACGAGCGCTTCCATCTCCAGGGTGGGCAGCGACTCCGCGCCCGGAAACTGAGTACGCGTCTCGGCGATGAAGCGGGTGACGTCGGTAGAGGAGTGAGCGCTGGAGGAATGGTCGTTGACGGCGATGGCGAACGCAGCACTGATCATCTGGGTGCCGCCACCCCAACCGGATTTCTCCAGCCCGTTCAGGAGCTGGTCCACTGCGCCCCAGTCACGCCGTGCCATCGCGCGAATCAGGTCGCTGAACGCGGTCCGTACGCTCAAGAGCAGCTCATACCCGGCTGGCGAGGTCTGCCGCCTCGACGAGGAGCGCGTCCAGATCTTCGTCGGAAATGGCGCCGTCGCCCAGAATCTGCAAGATCACCAGACCCTGAATTCTTCCGGCCATCTGGGGATCGATGTCCGTCTCGATGGCAGGGTCCATTGCGGCGTGGATCAGCCGCTCGGCCGCGTTGGCGTCGATCTCTGGTGTGCCGGCCGGTGTGCTTGCCCGCATGTCGGCCACGAACCGCATGATCTCACCAGGCGTTGCCCGCTCGTCGAAGCATCGGTTGACCGCGAAGTAAAAGACTGCGCCGAGCAGGGTCGGGAAGCCGTCCCAGCCAAGCTCGTCTAGGCGGGCCTCGATCCGGTCGTTGGCTTCATGGTCGCCTCTGATCATCGTCCGGATGTAGTCGACCATTTCAGGGCTGCTCATCAGATCGCTTCCTTTCGCGGCGCTTCTTTGCCATGTTCCAGACCCCTCGAAGTCCCACGACGACCGCGCCAGCAGCCATGATGACTGATGTGACGGGGTGTTCCAACTGGGGACGGTCAGCCGGCGTGCCGGGGTTGGCGGGGGTCGACGTCGTGCTACCAGTCGAGCCGGAGCCCTTCAGGCTTTTCTGTAGCTCGCGAAGGCCAGTGGTGATCGACTGCTCGGTCTGCTTGAGAGTGTCCTCGGAGTCGTCTGCTTTCTTGACATGACGGCGGAGGAACGCCTCTGCTTTGCTGCTGCGGACTTCGGCTTCCTCCACCAGCCGTTCCCCCGAAGGTGATGCGGCATCGTCTGGCCCGGATGATGCGGCGCCGGGGGCGATGGTGTTGACGTACCGGGTGATGTGCCGGGCGGCGGCGGCCAGGAGGCGGGCGTAGCGGCCGGCCTTGTCGCGGGCCACGGCGGCGTCGGTGGCGGCTGCCCGCAACTGCGGGTCGCTGCTGCCTCGCTGGACTTCGTTCAGGAGGGCCAAGGCATGCTCCGCGTCCGTGCGGGCGCGCAAGGCCGTGATGGCGGCGGCGTCGAGCTTTCCACGTACGGCGAAAAGCTGCGCGACGAGTTCGCCGATGCTGCCGCTCATCCGAGTTGTTTGAGGTAGCGGGTCGTGTGTTCAGCAGTGTTGACGAATCGGCGGCGGGTCGGCTCAACCTCTGCACTCGCGGCGGCAAGTGCCTGGTGGATAGCTCTCACGTCTTCGTCTCGGCTGTCGTGCAGGATGGCTTCTGCCGCTGCGGTCGCTGCCTTCGCTTCAGCGGAGGCCCGATCGAAGACCTCCGACCCTTGGCGGGCCGCTTCGATGGCGGCACGCAGGGCTACCTTGATTTCGCCGACGCTCATCGTGAAGTTTCGTTGTTCAGCCGAGCACGCCGATGTAGCGGCGTGCCGCCTCCGCACTGCCCTGCACCAGGGCCATGGCTTCGGCCAGGCGCTGCTTGCTCTGCTCGCCGCGGGCGATGGCCTCGGCGATGGTCGGGTGCCCGGTGCCGGCGGAGATGGCGCGGAGCCGGGCCAGCATCTGCTCGGTGTTGTCTGCGGCCGCCCGGATCTGATTGATTGTGGCGTTGCCCTGCTCGGCGGCCTGCATCAGCGCCGCCTTGACTTCCTCGATGCTGGCCATGCCGCCTCCGTCTGCCGATCGCGCTAACGGTTCACGTTTGCGTGGTCGGACGGACACTATCCGACAGGAAGTCGGCACGCAGCCCTGCATCCACGAGTCAAGATCAGGTACCGCCACTACGGATGGGATGTCCGGTGCGGTGGGCGACGGTAGCTTCACGGGGTGCACGAGAACACGACGGGCGAGCCGGGGCCATGGCGGATTCTGGGCGAGCGGACGGTGTACGAGGACCGTTGGCTGCGACTTGATCTGGTCCACGTGGAGCCGCCAGGACTCGAACCTTTCGCCCACCATGTCGTTCGGCTGGATCGTGTCGCCGTCGTCGCCGTGCTCGACGAGCACGATCGAGTTCTGATGTTGCGGCGCTACCGATTCATTCCTGGTGAAACAAGATGGGAACTGCCCGGTGGCATCGTCGAACCGGGCGAGCAAGCGGTAGCGGCGGCAAGCCGGGAAGTGGAGGAGGAAACCGGCTGGCGGCCCTCGGCCCTGACCCGTCTGGTCACCTACCAGCCGATGATCGGCATGGTCGACTCGCCACATGAAATCTTCGTTGGGCGCGGTGCCACTTATGTCGGCCCGCCAACGGACGCGGAGGAGGCCGGTCGCGTCGAGTGGGTGGCGTTGAGTGACATGCCGGATCTGATGGCGCGCGGCGAGTTGGCGGGGTCAGGAACCTTGGTCGCCATCCTGCACGTCATTGCTGGCCTGACGCCCAATCCGTCAAGCCCTTGATCCGATCTATCCGGCGTCGGTATCGCACAGATCCGGTCAGGTTCACCAGCGAGCCGGCTTCCCGTAGATGAGAGCGGGCCTCCTCACTTTCTCCACGAACCAGATGTGCCTGCGCGAGATCGCAGCGCATTCCCGCCGCGGCTCGCACGAAGGTGTCGTCCATCGCGACCAAAGCCGCCGACAACTCGTCGATAGACCGAGGGTCGCCCAGCAGCGCCAGCGAATGTCCCCGCCATCGCCGGAGGTGAGTTTCGTCGAGGAATATCCCTGGCAGATTGGGGTCGCGAACTCCTGTGACGGCTGAGAGATGCCCGCTCGCTCGGTCGAGTGAGCGGCGGCAATCGTCCGGGCGTCGGCTGAGCGCCCACAGCTCTGCTTCGGCGGCGGCCAACCAGGACGACAGTCGAGGCGACAACCGACTTCCTCCGCAAGCCTGAGCTTCCTGCACGAGCTGCGCCCCCAGCTCCGGTCGACCGGCATCGGCCAGAACGTATGCCTGCTCGCCCATGGCGTGGGCGAGGTGAAGTGGGTCGTCAGCCTCCCGTGCGGCGCCCTTCGCCAGTTCGTAGTGGCGCCAGGCGCGATCCGCCGCTCCGACATCGAGGGCCTGCCACGCCGCGAGCGATGCGGCTTCTGCCAGAGCGCGGGCGAGCGGTTGCCTGGCAGATGGCAGCACGGTAAATGACAGGCTCTCCTGAAGACGGGACAGATGGCTTTGCATCTGGTCGACAGACTGCGCCGCCCCTAGCTGACGGTCCATGGTGCGAAGAAGTTCCGTCTGATGCCGAAGGGTGCGCACCATCGATTGGCCGACCGAGTGCGAGGCGTCGAGTTGTTCGACCAGCCGTGCGTAACCGTTCCCGTCGTGGTCAACGGGCACGCTATCGAAAAACAGCTCGTCGTCGGTCGTGCCGAGGAGGTTCCGCAGGATGGCCGCGTAACTGCTTGAGATCTTCCGCCGGCCGTTCTCCCATTCGGAGACGTAGACTCCAAGGCTGTTGGTGGAAGCGATCATAAGCATGCGTCGGCGGCCGTACTGCTCGATCTCATGGACCAGCCTTGCCTGAGACCAACCCCTGGCAAGACGAGCGCGCCGCAGGTGATTTGTCATAGCCCCTGCCGATCGATGATGGCGGGTTCAGCCTGCCGTAACCGTGTCCCCATTCCAAGCGGCGGTGGTTAACAGCAGCGGGTTAACCCCTGTTGTCTATCGCAGACCCATGACACCCGGTCTGCTTTGGGCACTCCGCTGCTGTACCGCTGAACAAGCTGCGGCGACGGGGTGGGCGACGCCGCCTGAGCGATGCTGCTCGGGCGACGTCGCCTCCAGGGTCACCTGCCAAGGAGGGCACTGTCGTGCGCGCGTTTCTCCGTCATCTCCGGGCCAAGCCACCCCGGCCGGCGTCCTACCGAGCGGCCAACTACGTACCCCTGAAGCCCTGGCAGGTCCGCGGCCGCCGATTCACCCGGCGTGGCCGGCGTGGCGTGGACGCCGTGGAGGTCGCCGAGTTCCTCGACCGGGTCGCCCACGATCTCGCTGAGGTGTACGCGGCGCTGGGCAGTAGCCGGCGGGAGACCGAGCGGATCAAGGATGCGCTGAAGGGCTGGCAGTCACGGCGGGCCCGCGAGGACCTGGCGGCCCGCCGATGAGCGCCCGGTGGGTGGCGCACCTGCCGTTCACCGCTGCCGACCTGCCGGCAGCCCAGCACTTCGCCGGCACCCTGGCCCGCTCCCTGACCTTCCTCACCGAAGTGGACGCCGGTGAGACCACAGTGTCCGCCGAGGACGCTCAGGGCGTGCGCCATCGGGTGCTCTGCGACCTGCCGCTCGACGGCGGCCGGCGGTGCGTGCGGCGGGTGGAACACGACGGTGACTGCGCGGCCCGGCGGTGTCGGTGACCGCCGTGCCCGTCGTCGTCTGCCCGGACTGCGAGGGCATGACGTTCACGCTGGAACCGTGCCGGTGCACCACCTACGGCGACCGGTTCCTCGCCGACGCCGACGTGCTCGGGCCGCGCCGGGAGGCGTACCGGGGCTGCGAGCAGTGTCGCGGCGCGGGCAGCGTCGCGTACCCCTGTTATCGCTGCGGGCGGCGCGGCCGGCGGCGGGCGCAGCTTGTGGTCACCGTCGCCAACCTGGACACCGGCGCGGTCGCGTCCCTTCAGGTCGTGCCCGGCGGCCTCGACCCCCACCCCGACCCGGCGGGCCACTGGGTGGTCGACCTTTCTTCCCGGGTACGCGAACTCGCCGCCACCGTCGACGCGGTCCTGGACGAGGCCGACGCGCCTTCGCTGTGGCTGGACCGGCAGTGGCAAC
>NZ_JBEYSL010000282.1:0-8719 GCF_040642735.1 Micromonospora sp. NPDC047753
GCTTCGTGGCGGGTCCGGGTCTGGGTCTTGCGCATCGCGTTGGACAGGTAGTTGCGGACGGTGCCCGGAGCCAGGTGGAGCCGAGCCGCGATGTCGGCGACCGAGTAGCCTTCGCCGGTGACCCGCAGGACGTCGGCTTCACGCTCGGTGAGGGGGGAGTCCTCGGTGACGGCGAGCACGGACACGTCCGGGTCTATCCAGCGTTTCCCCGCGTGCAGGGTTGCGATGACCGAGGTGATGTGAGCCGGCTCGGCGGATTTGCTGACGAAGCCTTGGACGCCGAGCTTCAGCGCCTTGCGCAGCACGCCGGGCCGGGCATGCCGGGTCAGCATGAGGATCACCTGCTCCGGCCGCTCGCGGCGGATCTCGGCGACCGCGCCCAGGCCGTCCACGCCCGGCATCTCCAGGTCGATGACCAGCACGTCGGGCCGGTGCCGCAGGGTGGCGGCGATCGCCGTCCGGCCGTCCTGCGCCTCGGCGAGAACGGTGATGTCGCCCTCCATCGGCAGCAGCGCGGCCAGGGCCGTGCGCAGCAGCGCCTCGTCGTCGGCGAGCACGATGGTGGTCATCGGTCGTCCTTCCCGGTAACCGTCGGGGCCGCGTCGACCCGAGCGGGTGGGAAGGTCGCTGCGGTCAGGAACCGCCCGTCCTTCTGTTCCACGGACAGCTCACCTCCGTCGTCCGCCACCCGTTGCCTCAGCGTCGCCAGGCCCCTGAGCTGCGGGGGCGAGGTGGCGGTCACGCCGTCGTTGACGACGGTGATGCCCGACGCGGCGAGCGTGATCTGCACCTGGGCGGCCTGCGCGTGCCGCAGGATGTTAGTGGTCGTCTCCCGCAGCACCTGCCCGAGCAGTTCGCTGGCGCGGGCATCGACCTCGGCCTCCCGGGTCACTCGGACCCGGATGCCGGCGGCCTCGAAGAGGTTCTTCGCGTTCTCGATCTCCGCGGTGAGGTTGAGCCGCCGCTGCGCGTAGGCGAGTTCCTTGGTCTGCGCGATGGTGTCGCTGACCAGCGTGTACGTCTCCCGCAGCTCCTTCTCCGCCCGAGCGGTGTCGCGCAGCAGCAGCCGCTGGGCCAGGGCGATCTTCAGCTTGACCACGTGCAGGGTGTGGCCCTGGATGTCGTGCAGGTCGCTGGCGAACCGCACCCGCTCCCGGACCACCGCCAGCTCCGCCTCGCGTTCCCGAGTCTGTTCGAGCTCCCGGATGAGGTCGTAGAACCGCTCGCCCACGACGGTGAAGACCGTCACGAGGACGGTGAGAGCGGTCGGGATGAGAACGTAGGTGACCAGGACGCCCACGGTGTCGTCCCGCTGCACCAGCAGCCGCGCCACGCCGACGACGGCGACGTAGGTGAACAGCCCGGCTATCGTCAGAGCCCGGTGCCGTCGCACCTCGCGCAGGGAAAGCGAACCCACGGCGCAGACACCCCAGTAGGCGTTGGGGCTGCCGGTCACCAGGACCCCGAGCGGCCAGACCGCCGCCGCCACGACCAAGCAGGGCAGCGCGACCCGGGCGAGGTCGTTTGCCGTCCAGCGTTCGAAGGCCACCACGGCCGCCACGGCACCGGGTGCCAGGACGACAACGTGCCACCAGGCGCGCGCGTCGGTGTAGAGCAGGATCACCGCGGCGAACACCACCGGCGGCAGTGATGTCGCGAGGTTGAGCCGGCGCAGCCTTCCCTGCGTCGACTGGGTGAAGCGCGGCGATCTCGCGGTCACCAGGTCAGTATCCGGCAGCCAGGGATCAGGACCAGTGACACCACGTCACTTGCGGTGATGACGTGGTGCCACTGACAGATCGGCTGCGCCCGCGCTGTCATAGGTGCATGTCCACCACACCTGTCATCGAAGTTGACCGGCTGAACCTCACCTACGGTGATTTCCACGCCGTCAGGGACCTTTCCTTCGAGGTACGACCTGGAGAGCTCTACGCGCTGCTGGGCACCAACGGGGCCGGGAAGACATCGACCCTGGAAGTCATCGAGGGACACCGCAGGTCAACCTCCGGCACCGTACGTGTCTTCGGGCACCGCCCCGACGACCGCCAGACGGTACGTCCCCGAATGGGCGTCATGCTCCAGGAGAGCGGATTCTCCCCCGACCTCACCGTCCGGGAGTCCGTCGGCCTGATCGGCCGACTCACCGCACGCACCGACGACGTCGACCGGGTACTCGACCTCGTCGACCTCACCAGCCGTGCCCGGCGCAAAGTAGCCCAGCTCTCCGGCGGCGAAAAACGCCGCCTCGACTTCGCCACCGCCGTCTACGGCACTCCAGAACTGATCGTCCTCGACGAACCCACCACCGGCCTGGACATCCAATCCCGCGACGCCGTCTGGGCAACCGTCGACCGACTCCGCGAAAACGGCGCCACCATCGTGCTCACCACCCACTACCTGGAAGAAGCACAACAACGCGCCGACCGCATCGGACTGATGCACCACGGCACCCTCCACCGCGAAGGTACCGTCGCCGAACTGACCCGCACCCTGCCCGCCGTCATCCGCTTCGCCCTTCCCGCACCGACATCGGCACTGCCGCTGCCAGCCGCCGTCGACGTGGACGGGAAGGTCGTGGTCGAGACCTTCGAACTGCAGAACGACCTGCACATCCTGCTCCGGTGGGCGCAGGATCACGCCGTGGAGCTGCAGGGCTTGGAGGCCGGGCCGACCCGCCTCGACGACGTCTTCCGCGCCATCAACAACTGACCCGCCATCTCGACAGGAGCGCCCCGTGTTTCCCATCGCCTCCAGCGAACTGATCCAGATCTTCCGCAACCGACTGGTCCTGATCACCAGCCTCATCATCCCCGTCGTGGTCAGCGCCTACTTCGTCCGCCAACACGACACCTTCGCCGACCTCGGCAGCCTCGGCTACATCGCCGCGATCATCCTCTTCACCATCACCGCCTTCGGCCTCTACACCACCGCCGTCACCACCCTGGCCTCCCGACGCCAGAACCTCTTCCTCAAACGCCTACGCTCCACCGCCGCAACCGACACCACCATCCTCGCCGGCCTCCTGCTGCCCGTCGTCGTCCTCGCCCTGATCCAGGTCACAGCGATCCTGACCGCCCTCGCCGTGGTCGCCGGCGCACCGGCGAACATCGCCCTGCTCGTGGTCGCGACCATCGCCACCCTGGCCATGATGATCGCCCTGGCGCTGGCCACCGCCGGGCTGACCAACTCACCCGAACACGCTCAGGTCACCACCCTTCCCGTCACCCTCGGCGTGATCGCCGTGGCCAGCTGGGTCGGCATCACCGGCACCGAGGACCTCACCTTGATCAAGCGCCTCCTGCCGGGCGGCGCCGCCACCGAACTGACCATGAACGCCTGGAACGGCGGCGTCGCCGTGACCGACTCGCTTGCCCTGCTCGCGCCCACGCTCGGCTGGGTCGTCGTCGCCGTCGCCCTCGCCACCCGACTCTTCCGCTGGGAGCCCCGCCGATGACCACCGAAGCCCGCCCGGGGACGCCGACAGTGGTGGAAGACCTCCTGCTGCTCCTGTTCCAACCCAACTCCGGAACCATCGCGGGAGAGAACACCCTCTTCTACGTCCTCGGCGGAGCCGTCCTCGCGGACCTCGCCCTCGGCGGTCACCTGGCCACCGAGGCCCGGGGACGGGTCAGCAGCGTGGCGGGGCATCCACCGTCGGATGACCTCCTGCGCCCGGCGTGGGACTACCTCGCCGAGAAACCGAGAGGGGTGCAGACGGCCCTGGCCGCGGTCGGCCCCGTCCTGCGCAAGCCGGTGTTGGAGCGGCTCATCGCCCGGGGCGACATCGACCAGGAGCCCCGTAAGGTGCTCGGCCTGTTCCGGACGACAGCCCTACGGGAGGGCAGAACGGAACGACGGGCCCGCCTGCTCGCCGACGTCCGGCGGGTCCTCGTGGACGGTGCGCAGCCGCAGGCCCGTGTCGCCGCGCTCGCGGCGCTGCTCTCCGCGAGCGGGACGCTCCCGCAGTTCCACCGCGAGATCCCCTGGACGTCACCGGTCATCACGCGGGCCAAGGAACTCGAGCGTGGCGACTGGGGCGCCGACGCCGCGGCGGCGGCCGTGACCCGCACCGTGACGGCCACCGTCATCAACAGCGCCGTCGCGGCCATCACCGTGCTGCCGCGAAGTTAGCGGTGCCTGCGCACCAGGCCGCCCGAGGGTGGCCGGCGGCCCCGTGATCAGCGCGCTTCCGAGCCTCGATCGGCAACGATGACGGCAGGCTCGGCGGATGCGCGCAGGACCTACCTAGGAGGCACCGTGACCCAGCGCTCGCAGCACCAACGGGGACGGTGCCCCGTCTGTAAACGCCTCGTACCCCTCACCGCTGACGACAGGGTTGCTCGGCACAACGGCACCATTCGTGCCTACGCCCCGCCCGAAGAGTGCCCCGGGGGTGGACAGCGAGCGGACGCCACGGGGTCATGAGCAGACAGCCGGACGATGTCCGGTTCGTCCGGCCGGACAGCAGCACGCCAGTGGCAGGCGGACCCGCCACGGTGCATAGTGTCTGCCGCTCACTTTCTGGGATTGGGCGGGTGCGGCCCTTCGGGCGGTTTCCCCCTGGCGTGGACGGCGTCGGAAGCCGCGATGCCGGCGAGGACGACGACGGCGGTGGCGGCCACGGCCAGCGGCGGCAGAAGGATCATGAACGGCGAGGCGGCGGCAAGCGCCAGAGCGCCGACGATCCGGGAGTGGGACACCCGGGCGAACACGGCGTGTTCCACCAGGGCTCGTCCGATCAGGAAAAGCATCGGTCCGCCCAGGACAACGAGGATCCACGCCGCGTTGGTGTGCCCGAACGGATGTTCGATTACGATTTCATACCCGACGGCAACAGCGACGATCCCGGCCACCATGAGTACGTGCGCGAGGAAAGCCTCTCGGATGAGATGCGCGGGCTCCGCGGCAGCTCTGATGGCTTCGGGCAACAGTTGGCCCGCCCTGAAAATGTAGACGCGAAACAGGAGCACGGTCGTGATGAATGAGACCGCGAAGGCGGCTGCGGCTCCTCCCTGCCGGAACGAGGTGTCACTGTAGGCCGACCCGGTCGTCAGAATAAGTTCACCGAGGGCGATGATGAAGAATTGTCGGTAACGCTCGGAAAGGTATTCGGCCAGGACGGGCCACTGCCGTTGGGTGGGGCGGGACCAGGGCGCGGGATAGAACAGCAGCAGTGCCGTGCCGTCGATGGCGATCGCGAGCGTCCACAACAGGCTGCGGGCCAGATCCGTCACGATCGCGCCGGCGATCCACGGCACGGCCGACAACGTGAACCAGAAGAACACTCCAGCTGCTCGGCGCTGAGCTTCGTGGCCGCGCAGTATCGGCACGATGACCAGGCCACGGATGACGTGAACCGCGACGTACGCACCGGCGAAGGCCAGACTTCTGTCACCGAACGCGTGCGGCACGGCGACTGCCATCACCAGCGCGCCGAGCATGGCCGTGTAGACCAGCACCTGAAGCTGGGGCCGCTGCGGATCGTAGAGGTCGGTGACCCACGCCGTGACGAACCACAGCACCATGAAGGCCAGCAGCAACAGCAGGGTCTCGCCGGCCTCGATGAGGACGACTCGCTGCTCGGTGAGTTCCTCAACCAGCCGCTGCGAGACCCGATTGAGGGCAAAGATGAAGACCAGGTCGAAGAAGAGTTCCAGAAGGCTTGGTCGCTGCGGTTGCCCGGGTTTCCGAAGCAGCGCTGCTGCCCTTGTCGACATGGGCCGCCCATTCCTGCCGGCTTCGCCTTCCCGGGTAATTGGTACCACGCCGGGCCGGTCGTCGAGTCGATACCCGAAGAATGCCCGGCGAACATGCCCGCCCGGATGTCGACCTCGCGCTACGAGCACGGGATTGCATCTTCCTTCGCCGGGTACGCCCGTTGCGCCACACGGGCACCCTCGGATCACCCGAGCGGGTCGGTGTGAGCCTCGTACACGCCGGGGGGCCGGTACCGGATGGATCAGCGAGACGGGGGCGGGCGCGCTGGGGCTGATGGCCTGGTGGAACTGCGGGTGCACGGGGTGTCCGCCACCGGCCCGGATGACCTGCTGGATCGACCGCACGTGCAGCAGGTGGCGGGTGACCACCGGGGCGGCTTCTACCGGCCGCGAGCGGTAGACCACGAGGACAGCGAGGCGGGCGCGGTGACGCTCGAGGCCTACCGCTGGAACAACCTGCCCGCTGGCAACGCGGTGCGAACGTTGTCGATGGTGATCCTGCTGCCCTTCATGCTGATCAACCTCGCCATCTGGATGCGTCCGGCCGGAGCCGGCGGCGACCCGGTGATCAAGGCCCTGTGCCGGTTGTTGGCGCTCACCATGACCTCGATGTACGTGCTGAGCATCGTGGGGGTCGCCCTGGATGTGATCGCGTGGAAGTGCATGTCCTCACCGGAGTGCCTGGCCGGACGTAGCTGGCTCTCCTGGCTCGGGGGGCGTCCTGCCGGACTGCGCCTGGCGGTGCTCGCACTGGCACCGGCTGCGGCCATCAGCCTGGTGTGGGGGCTCAGCGCGCGCCCGGCGCTTCCCTCTGACGCCTTCCGCGCGGCCGACCACCCTCGTGCGGCGGACCGGCTCACCGCCGTCGGCCGGTGGGACAATGAGCCACTGGTGGCACGACTGCGCTCGATTCACGTCGCGGCGGCGTTTGCCACGCTGGACCTCAGCCTGCTCGCGGCCCGGTCCGCACAGGGTATGTCGATCGGCACCGTCGCGCTGACGGCAGCTGCCGGACTTCTGTTGATCACATGCGCGGTTCTGCTCTGCACCCCACCCCTGACCACGCCCACGGAGCTGCGGCTCGACCGGTTGGCCAGCGCGCTACGCACGATCACCCTCGGTCTGACCGCGCTGGTCTGGATCCTCGTGCTGACCAGCTCGGCATGGCCGGAGCGGAACGGACTGCCCGGCTACAACCTGACCGTCGTCGGGCTGTTCATCGGTCAGACAGTGCTGCTTGCTGCCCTGGGGGTGGTGCTGTTCTGGCATCGGGGTCGAGATCCGAATGTCGCGCCCGCCCTCGGGCTCGGCGCCCTGGCGACCTCCGTAGCCGCGATCAGTCTGGCGATCACCTTCTCCGCTGAGCTGGTCTATCGGGTGTCCGACGTTCTGAACAGGGGCGCGCCCACCGCCGAGGCGTTGATAACAAGCCCGCCACGTGCCTGCATCTGGGCGATTCTCGGCTTCTCGCTGGCGGTGCTGGTGACGCTGGCCGTCGCCGCCGTGGTGTCGGTGGCGTCACGACCGGGACGGATCCGGGCCGCGTCGGCAATCGTTGCTCGTGACTTCCCGGACGCGCCGCCCGATGCCGCACCGCGACTGCGCCAGGTGCGCAAGACCTTGGCCCGCGCCCGGTTCACCGAGCGGCTGTTGCCGCTCGCGGTGCTCTACGCCTGCCTCGCCGGGATCGGTATAGCAGCGGTCGCGCTCGGCCTGCTGCCGACGCCTCCCGGCGAACTGGTCCAGCGCTGCGTCGGGTTGCCGATCAGCTTCGTCAACTTCAGCATCGGTGTCGGCAGCTATCTGATCGCCGCTCTCATCGTCGGCACGGTCCTCGGTGGAATCTTCGCCCATCGCACCCCGTGGTTCCGCCGGTACGTCGGCGTGCTGTGGGACCTGGGCACGTTCTGGCCCAGGTCCGCGCACCCGTTCGCGCCACCGTGCTACGCCGAGCGGGCCGTTCCCGAACTGACCTGCCGGATCACCCACCTCGTCGACTCCGGTAACGCGGTGGTGCTCACCGGGCACAGCCACGGCTCCGTCCTGCTCGCCGCGACGGTGCTCCAACTGCCGCCGCGGGTCACCGACCGGGTCGGGCTGCTGACCCACGGGTCGCCCCTCCGACGGTTGTACGCCCGCCTCTTTCCCGCGTACGTCAACGACGAGGTGATCCACGAGATCGCCGACCGGGTGGACTGGCGGTGGGTGAATCTGTGGCGGGACACCGACCCCATCGGGGGTCGCGTCTTTCCGCCGCAGGGCCCCGACAAGGCACCCTCGGCGTGCGACCGGGAGGCGACGGTGGACCGACGGCTTCGCGACCCGTACGCCGTCACACCTCCGTCCGGCGACATCTTCCCGCCACCGATCAAAGGACACCGGCCCTGCGAATCGGAGAAGGCGTTCACTGACGCGGTGCGCCACCTGGCCGACCAGATCCGCTGAGCAAGCGGTCGCGCGCCGGCTGCTCCGCGTCGTTCTCCGGGCCCGCCGTCCGGGGCTGCCTGAGGTCTTGCCTGCACTGCTCAGAAGTCGGGCCACGAGTAGCGGACAGCCGACACCGGAGCACAATGTAGCCGACTGTGACCATCAGATCACCACGCGCACACTCCTCTCCGACATGTTCCCGTCGACTGGAGGAACAGATGCGTCTCCGATCGTTCGTCACCACGGCACTGGCCGCCGTCCTGGCCGCCGGCGCACTCGCGCCGCCCACACCGGCCGCGGCGGCCACCGCCGACCGCTGGGGCTTCGCGTACGTCAAGGACCCGACCGTGCCGGTCTGGACCGTGCTGGACACCAGCCGGCAGTGGGGCAGCTGGAAGGCCGCCTTCCCAGCCGCCTGGGCCGACGGCATCAAGCTCGCCCCCGGCCGGTTCCAGGTCCGTTTCCCGCAGATCGGTGCCAGCTCACGCGGCGTGCCGCACGTGACCCCGGTGAACCGGACCGGTCACTACTGCGAGGTGGTCCGCTGGTTCCAGTCCGGCACCGACGAGATCGTC
>NZ_JBEYSL010000283.1:0-8711 GCF_040642735.1 Micromonospora sp. NPDC047753
CGCGGATGTGCGGTTGCATCGACTCGCGGTCCTTGGCCAGGAGGAGCCGCTTGAAGGGCCGCGCCGGGGACGCGGCGGGGCAGCCGATGCGGGACCCGCGGCAGTAAGTGGGTGGCAGCGGCGGCGAGGCCGTTGGTGAACCATCCGACGAATCCGAGAGGGTCGCGGGCCGGCGGTTGTGGTGTGGGTTCGCGGACAGGTGCCGGCTGTGACGGTGGTGCGTCGCGCGCGGCACGCATCGCCCGTTGCGCCTGCCTCGCGGCCGAACACGGCCCGCTCTGGTCGGCGCACTGCAGGTTGACGCACCGATTGCCGGGTCCGGGTTGATGGGCGGTGAGGACGTCCACGGCCAGCCGCCACAGCAGGGGATCGGTGACGTCACGGGGGAGGAGGGCGCGGTGAGACGGTCGGGTTTGGCTGCGGTCAGACATGGCGGGCGACCTTCCGTCGGGGTTGTGGGCAGGGGTCACCGTCCGGTCGGCGCCGGTCGTGTTGTGCCTGATGGCAGCCCCCGGACAATGACCTGATTGATCGACGCTTCTCTCTCGATGAAGGTCAAGTCGTCTGCCTCGGGTGTGGTGCCGTAGGGCACGGGGTGTGACGCGCGGGTGAGGTTGGGACCCGCGCTGCCGGCGTGGCGTCGGCGGCCGTCAGGAGGCTGTCGGCGTGATTCGGCCGGGCCTGCTGGTGGTCTGGACGAGACGCGTCAGTGCGGAGCGAGTGGCCGTCGCGTCGTCGTGGTCGACGTGGTCGTCGACGCGGACCACGGGGTGCGGTTCACGTCGCAGCCTCGTGATCCGGTAGCCGCGGCGGTCGGCGTCGACCGCGTCAACGCGGCGGATCTCGTGCAGGTCGTCGGACTCGACGAGGACGTCCTCGTAGCACACGGCCCAGGCCAGCAGCCGGCGTCCGGAGTGGGATCGGCGAGGAGGTCCATGATCAGGCCGACGTCGACGCAGGCCGCGAGGGTGGGCCGGGCGACCGGCTGGTTGATGTCGAGCGCGGTGGCGAGGTCCGCCAGGAGGTCGGCGAGTCCGGCGCGGTAGCGGCCGATGCGGGTGTCGTTGAGCGGTAGGTGCACGGCGCGCATCTGGCGTCTCGTGCCGTGCGGCGCGGTTGGGGCCGGCCGGTCCTGGACGAGCAGCACAAGCGGCGGGCGGCCCCAGCCGAGCAGGTCGGCGCTGGCCTCAACGTGCAGCAGGCACCCGGTCAGGGTGTGAACGGCGTCGAAGGACATCACGGGGAATCGGGCTCCTTGATAAACGCGAAGCCCCGCAGGCCGAATCGCCTGCGGGGCTTCTGGTGCGTGCGGGGACGTGGTGCGGTTCTCACGCAATGGGCGTGTTATCGCAGGTCGCGGTAGCGGATAGCGATGCCCTGCGGCGTGGTGTGGTCCGGGTCGTGGGCGCAGACGTCAGAGCGCGTCCGTTTGGCTAGGTACATGGCTTGGTCGGCCGCGTGCAGGAGGTCGCGGGGCAGCATGTCCGGCTCGGCGAGCGCGTAGCCGACGCTGGCGGTGACGATCACCTGCTGCCCGGGGATCTCGTACGGTAGCTCCGAGATGCTCCGGTGGGCGGCCTCGGCGGCAGCCTCGACGTCGCCGTCGTCGCCGTGCACGACGAGAGCGAACTCGTCGCCGGCGAGATGCGCGGCCATGGCTACCGACGGCCCGAGGGTTTTGAGGCGGCGTCCGACCTCGCGCAACAGGTCATTGCCGTACTCGTGGCCGTAGGTGTCGTTGACCTGCTTGAACCGATCGAGGTCGATGAGGACGAGCCCGAGTGGCTCCCCGAGCGAGAATGTGGCCTCAAGGTGGGTCCACAGGGCCCGCCGGTTCGGCAGGTCGGTCGTGTCGTTGTGCGTGGCCAGCCGGCGCCAGTAGGACCGGTCACGGTCGCGGGCAGCCAACGCCCGCCGCAGATGGTGAATGAGGTGCCGCTGCCGGACGAGCAGTGCCGCGGCGACGGCGAGACCGGCGAGGACTCCGCCGGCCGCCGCGAGATACGAGCTCAGGTGACACACTTGACGTCGCTCCTTGTCTTCGAAGGAGCACCGGGGCGGGCGTGGTTCCGCCAAGTTCGACGCCCGCCCCGGGCTACCAGCGGTAAGAGGGTCTGCTAGCTGGTTGTCGGGGCGAGCTGGAAGGTCGCCGGCTTCTCGGCGACCTGAACGGCGGCCCCGTCGGTGACGAGCTTGTGCACGGCGTTGACGACCGCGCCCGCGCTGGCCTTGGCCGAGTCGGTGCCCTCGTTCGCCTGGTCGATGGCCTTGCACAGCTCGCTGGTCTTGAACGGCTGGCCGGGATGGGCTTCGAGCACGTCGAGGATGGCCCCGCGCAGGCTGCCCTTGGACCGGCGCGGCTTCCCGCCACCTGACGCGCTCGAAGCCTCGGACGGGCTGCTGGACGCGACGGCGTCGTCGCTGCCCGCCGGATCGAGACGGGGTCGGGAGTCTGCCTGACCAGACGCGCCGGCCGCGGCCGGATTCTCGGCGTCGGCCGGAGAAGCCTCGCTCGGCTCTGTGGTCGGTGCGTCGGGATCGGCGTCCTCTTTCGCGGGCGGTACCTGGAGGGCTGCCCGGTCCGCGTCGCTGTTCGGCGTCGGTCGGTGTTCGTCGTCCGGCGGGAGACGGGTTGACTCGTCGTCCGGTCTCGCCGCCGAGGCGGTGTTCGCCTCCTCTGCCGGGCCGGGGGCATCGTCCGGTCCGTGAGCCTCGTCGACTATGCCGTCCGTCAGCGCGGGGGACGGGTCGCGCCTGGCGTCGCTTGTGGTCGCTGGCGGGTCGCCGCTGTCGGTGCTGGTCGCCGTGTTCGGCAGGTGCCGCCAGAGCGTGCGGCCGTCGTCGGCGCGCAACGATTCGGCCCGGCCTACCTCCGCGAGGGTGCGCAGTCGTTTGGTGGCCGTCGAGTAGCCGACGCCGGCGCGCTGCGCGATCGCGGCGGCCGTGTCCTGGCCTAGTGCTGCCAGAGCGGCGGCGACCTTATCGAGGGCGCTGGGCGCCGCGGTCTGGTCGATCAGGTTGTCCATGAGTCCTCCCTGTGGGGGCTGTTGCATCTGCCTGGATGTGGCGTGCACTGATTCACGCTTCGGCAGCGCCTCGTGATCAAGTGCGGTGCGGCTATGGCTGGCCGAAGACGTGGTCGCAGCGGCTCGGGTCGACCGGTAACCACGGCAGGCCCCAGCCGATCCGATACCGCCCACCGGTCGGCTCCACGAGGTGGACGCCGCCGCCGAGGGACACCGGACGGGCGATGGTGAGCGTGTGTCCGTCGAAGCCGACAGTGCGCCAATCACCGCCGACGTAGCTGGCCATCGCGTCGAACGTCTGGGTAAGGGCGATCACGGCCTCGTAGTCGAGGGCGAGTTCGAAGCTGCCGTTCCACCAACCGGCCACCGTCGCGAGGTATCCCTCGTGGTAGCGGTGGAAGCCAGGGACCGGTTCGTAGCGCAGCCACCGACCGGAGAAGACGGCTGTGCTGCCCTGACGTGGCGTGTAGTCAGGGGTCGTTACCGTTGGCCCTCCTGGCGGTCGGTGCCGATGGCGGTGGGGGAGGGGCCGAGGTGACTCGCCGCCGTGACCTTGCGGGCGCTGGACCAAGCGACCCCTGATGCCTGAGCCGACTGGGCGAGCCAGTCGGCCGCGTCCTGCAACCATGCGCGGATGTCGTCGACGGCGTCGATGACATCGCCCCCCTCGCTGTCATCGAGGCTGGGGAGATGTGCCTGGCGGGCTTGGTCGAGGAGGTAGGACCCGGTCTGTGCGTGCACCCGGGCGAGCAGCCGAGTGCTGCGGTGCAGGTGCCCGATCAGGGAGGAGACGTCGGAGGGCGTCGGCAGGGTGAGCAGCGCGCTGAACGGCCCAGTGGCCGTGTGCAGCCAGCGGCTGAGGTGCTCGGCGGCGGTGATGGCGCTGCCCAAACGGGCGGGGTCGTAGGGACCGTCGACGGCGAACAAGCGGCTCATCTCATCGAGCCAGGTGCTGGTCTGACTGTCGACCGGAAGCGGGTCGGCGACGAGGGCCGGCTGGGAGGGTTGGCCGTCGGCAGCCGCGCAGATGGGGCTGTTGTCCGCCAGATGCCACCAGGGAATGCCCCCACGGTAGGCGTTGGTCCAGTGCGTGGCGGGTTGGTCTGCCACCGGCTCGTTGCAGACGGGGCAGATCGGAAGTTGAATCATGAAGCGCTGTCCCTTCAGGCAAAACGATGACGGCGACCAGGGCTTGGTCGCCGACAACTCGTGGGATGACTAGGGGTTGGTGCTGGCGCTCACCGGCTTACGCGTAAGAGGAAAAGACGGCCGTTTCGCTGGCCGGCAGCGCAGTCAGCGCCCCAGCCAGAGGCGGCTGGCACGCCGGGGCAAGATGCGGCGCGGGTATCTACCGACACCGTGAGCCGGTAGCCAGGATGATGAGCAGGGCGGCGCGCCGGCGTGTGCGGCGGCCGAAGCCGTGCGCTGAGGTGCGGGGATAGCTGGTGGTTCGCAACGCCGCGGAGCGGGCGTGGACTCAGCCAGGGGAGAGGCATTCGGGCTTGTCGAACAGGAGCCTGGCGGGCCCCTGTCTCTTTTGGGCCGGCTCTGTCAGAGCGCGACCGCGAGCAGTCGCTGGTCGGGGTCGATGGCGTCGAGCAGCCGGTTGGCCTGTTCGAGGTAGGTCACCCGGTCGGCCATGGCGTCGCTGGCCGGGGCCAGCTTCGCCCCTTCGGCGGTGATCAGCGCGTCGCCCGCGAGGGCGGTCAGGGCGCTGTGGTGCTGGTAGGCCATGCAGCCGGCCTGGTACATCTCCAGTTCGCTGAGGCGGATCTGCCCGGCGCCGTAGGTGGCGGCGTTGTGCATCCGGATGGCGTTGACACGGGGCTGATGGGTGAAGTCCGCGACGGCCGTGTCCCACGGGTACTGCTGAGGGCATGCCAGGTGGCGGGCCTCATAGACATGCCACGCAGTGGCGTTGCGGGTGCCGTGCACGGCGCGACTGAACACCTGATGGCGGATGCCCGCCCCGACACCGGCGGCTTGACGCAAGCCGGTCAGGTCGAGCAGTCGCGCTGGTCCGCCGGCGCAGTAGGCCGGGCAGCCCTTGCGCAGTCCGAACATCTGGCTGCGCTGCCACAGGCGCAGGGCGGGGCTGGCCCAGAAGCGGGGCGACAGCATGCCCTGCACGCCGAAGTTGCGGTCGAGCTGGTGTGCGGTCAGGGACGCGCGGGGCAGGTCGCCCGGCACGAAGACGATCATGGTGCGGATCGTCGCCGTCGGTGTGGCAGCCGGCGAGGTTGCCTTCCTGGTCGGGTTCTTGGGCATGAGTGGTCCTCCTTGGGGTTGGGCGCGTCAGGGCGCGCGGAGATGACCGGCCCACTGGGTGCGTGGGTCGGTTCCCGGAGAGTGCGGTTGCGGGTTGGTGCGGTGCGACCTGGGGTCGCCGCGCGGCGCGGCGCCGACCGGCCCCGGGAGGGGCGGGTGGGCGAGGCGCACCGGTAGGTGCGGCGGTGGTTCCGAGGTGGGACCCGACCGGGGTGGAGTTGATGAGGTGGTGTTGTGCCGTGAACGGTAGGGGACAGTTCTGTCAGGCCGTTCCGACGAGTTGATCGCCGAAAAGTGGAGTTGACCTGCGCTGTGAGGCGTCCGGGCTCGTAGAGGAATCCTCGTCGGCTCGGATGCTGTGAGCCTTCGCGACTCTCACAGATGATCTTGTCCGCTGACAGACGTCGGCGACGGTGGTCGGTTTGCCGGCGGTGCTCACTCTGGCAGGTGTCGGTGCGCTGGCCTGCGGTGTGAGTTCTACCGGTGGTCGAAGCGCCGTGGGTTGGTGACTGTGTCGGGGCCGTGGTCGCAGGGCAGCTCGTGCAGGTACCGCCGGTGGGTGGGGTCCGAGACAAGCGTCCACACCCGACTCGCCGGGTCGGGGCCGTGGACGGCGGTGGCGATCGGGCTGGCGGTGCTCAGTCCGGCGAGCACGCCGAGGAGGCTCGCTTCGCGGCGCCGGCTGGGGACCCAGAACAGCACGGGGTAGCGGGGGCCGAAGGTGGTGAGGCGTTCGTAGCCGCGCAGCTTGGCCACTACCCGGGCGAGGTTCTCGGTGTCGTTGTCGTGCTCGAGGAAGAAGCCGGTCGAGGTGTCGCCGTGGGTCCAGACGCCGTGCCCGTCGGGGCGGATGGCGGCTTGGGCGTAGACGGTGGTGGCGTGCTGCTCGGACCACCAGCGCGACAGCTGGGCGTCGGGTGTGTGGCGGGCGGTGGCGATGAGGTCGGTGAAGAACTGGTTGACGCCGAGCAGGTGGTTGACCTGGCCGCTGGCGGCGATCCGCTTGGCCCGTTCCAGGGAGCTGCGCGGTGCCTTGTGGCTGGTCCCGGTCGGGTCGTGGTAGACGGTCGGGTGTAGCTGCAGTCCGACGGGGCCGAGGGTGTAGAGCAGCGATCCGTACCGGCCGTGGGCGCCGCTGCGGCCGAAGCGGTGTAGCACGTCGAGGCGGTGCAGGATCGTCAGCCGCCGTTGGGCGGTGCGCCGGGTGTCGAAGAGGGCGCTGGTGATTTGGTCGGTGGACAGCAGGTAGTGCTCGGCGAGCAGGGTCAGCAGGGCGTGGTCGCGGGGGACGATGCGACCGAAGACCGCTAGGGGATCGGGGTTGCGGGAGGCGGGGGGAACGCGGGAGTACACGACGGTTGCTCCTGGGCAGGATGGGTTCCCCTCCCGATCGGGAGGGGTGTCTGGGACTAGGGAGGTTGGTGCGGAGGGCCTGTCACGGGGCGTGTGCGGCACTGACAGCCCAGGTCAGCACTGTGCTGCGGATGCCCGACGGTCACCGGTGACGATCCCGATGGTGAGCCGGTGTGCGACCCGGTTGACGCCAACGTCTGACAGGGAACCGTTAGCTCCGGTCGCTCTTTGGACGGGATCGACGGTCGTCGGGTCTGCGGCTGAGCCGTTCGACGAGGTCGTCGACGGCACTGGTGTCCTGGCTCGGTACCGCCGAGGCGGCGGCCTGACGGATGGCGGTCGCCTCGCCGACGACCGGCTTCGGCGGACGGGTCTTCATCGTGAACGCCGGGGTTTGTCGTCCGTTGACCACCAGCCGCGCGGCGCAGGTGTACGCGTCGAGGTGGGCGAGGTCGTGCTCGCCTAGTTCCGGCAGGGTGTGCCGGGACAGCACCTTCGCGTCCTCTGGCGCCACAGTGAAGTACACCTTGTTGCGGGCGTTCGCCGACGCCGCGGCGAGCAGGTCGCGGGGGAACTGGGCCAGGTCCTGGTGGGCGAGCACGAGTGACAGCCGGTACTTACGCGCTTCGGCGAGCATCGTGTCGAGGGAGTTGGCCAGGGTCAGGAAGTTCTGGGCCTCGTCGATGATCAGGGTCGCGTCGCGGCGCCGGTCGGGTGCGACGCCGGCGCGGGCGGTGGTGGCCTGCCATACCTGCGCGAGGATCAGGGAGCCGAGCAGCCGGCTGGTGTCCTCGCCGAGCACGCCCTTGGGGATGCGGACGAGCAGCACACCGCCGTCGAGGACGCGGCCCATGTCGAAGCTCGATTTGGGGTAGCGCATGGTGCGTTTGACGAAGTCGCGCAGCAGGAACGCGCGCAGCCGGGCGAGGACCGGTCCGATGACCTGCGATCGGAGGCTGTCGTTGAGGCTGTCGTACCACTGCCAGAAGCCGCTGAGCCCGGCCGGGTCGTCCAGGTCCACCGTCATCGCCGAGCGGAACTGAGGGCTGTTGAGCAGCGGGGGGATGTGTTGCAGGGTGACGTTGTTGTGGCGCAGCAGGGTCAGGCAGGCCACCCGCATGACGTCGTCCATCCGCGGTCCCCACGCCTTGGCAAAGATGTTCCCGAAGATCGACACGAGGTTGTCGACGACCAGGTCGGGGTCGTCGCCTTCGAGGGGGTTCAGCGTCGGCGGGTTGTCCTGGTCGGGGTCGAAGAGCACGACGCGGTCGGCGACGCCTGCGGGGAGCCGGTCGAGGATGTCCAGGACGAGGTCGCCGTGCGGGTCGATGACGACGGTGCCGCGGCCGGCCTTGATGTCGTCGAGGGCCATATTGACCAGCAGCGTGGTCTTGCCGGAGCCCGTGGAACCGATCACATGCAGGTGATACCTCGCGTCCGCCACCGACAGCCCAACACTGTGGCCGCCGATTTCGGCGTCGCCGAGCATCTTCACCCCACGCCCGCCGCCGGGGACGGCGACCGGCGCCGGCATGGACGCGGCCCGCGCCCGATCGAGGCCGGGCACGGCAAGGTCACGCGGCAGGGCCGCGAGGGCGGCGAGTTCCGGGGCGGAGGTAAGGAATCCGGGCCCGAGGCGGCGTGCGGCGAGGACGGCCACCGGGGCGGGCATCCGGGCGCGGTGGGTGAGCCGGTTGCGGCCGGTGTAGATGGCGAACGCTGAGGCAAGGGTGTCGGCGATGCCCCGCAGCCGGCCACGTGGGTCGGTGCCGGGGCGCCGGTTGGTGGTGGCGACGGCGTACCGGATGCCGGTCTGCCACAGCGGGTGCGCGGTCTTGTCCAGGATCGCCCGGACGTCGCGCTCGACGGTGGGATCCCGACGGGACGCCGGCGCCGTCGCGCGGCCGGTGGTGCCGGCGCCGGGCAGGAACGCGTCCAGCAGCCACCGCACCGGCGCGGCCGGGTTGATCGCCGGGACGGCGGTGGTGCCGGCCCGCAGCCGCCCGGCCGAGAAGGGCCTGGCCCTGTCCGGGTTGGACAGCGACAACGTCATGGTGGTCGACG
>NZ_JBEYSL010000284.1:0-8709 GCF_040642735.1 Micromonospora sp. NPDC047753
GCATCATGCCATCGGGCGACAGCCCTCTTGGTGCAGTGCCGAGCGCCTTCCTGCGGCAGGCGTCGATGATGCGCCGAATGCGACGGTGACGGCCCAGCCAGGCGATCGCGGCACCCGCCGCGAGCAGCCGGAACACCCGTCGGGGCGGGGCGACCGAGGCGGGCTCCGGTGCCGCCTCGACGCGCGGCGGGGGCCAGGCCTGCCGGACGAAGAGCGCGGCCACCATGATTCCGCCGATCACCGCCACCAACCACACCACCCCGAGCGCGGCGCCGTCGCCGGTGGTGGTGGTCCCGGACGTCTGCCAGATCCGCAGCGCCAGCACCGAGGCCTCGTCGCGGACCGAACCGGGCGTCATCACCAGGATGAGGTCGAACGTGCGGCTGGTGCCCACCGCCACCAACGCGAAGACCACAGCGGTCGTCCGCAGCAGCAGTGGCCGCCACTGCGCGTCCCACAGCACATGACGACGCGTACCGCCGTAGGCGCGGACCGCGTCGGCGAGGCTCGGCGGCACCGCGTCCAGCGCGGAGCGGAAAACCAGCACCGCCAACCCGACCCAGGCCCAGACGAACGCCGACATCAACGCGACGGTGACCATTCCCGGCCCGAGCAACTGCGGGGCGTCCTCCACCGGGCGGCCGGCCAGTCGGGTCGCGACCAGGGTGGCCAGCCCTCGGCTCGGGTCCGGGTCGTACATCAGCCGGAAGGTGACCCCGGTGACGACCAACGGCAACGCCACCGGCACCAGGAGGATCAACCGGACCAGGCCGCCCTCCTGGGAGCGGCGGGACGCGGCGGCGAGCAGATAGCCCAGTGCCGTCACCACCGCCGGCACCAGCAGCGCCCAGAGGACCGTCCGACCGACCACCGCGCCGGTGCCCGGGGCGGCGAGCGCGGTCCGGAAGTGCGCCGCGCCGACCCAGCGACCGTCGGTGGTGACGCTGGCGTGCATGGTCCGCAGCACCGGCCACAGCACCAGCCCGCCGAGCAGCACCGCGGCCGGCAACAGCAGGGCCGACGTGGCCCCCGCCGCCGGATAGGCCCGACCGCGCCGGGCCGGACCGACGTCGTCGAGGACCGCCAGCTCGCCGAGGACCCGCACCTGGCTCATCGGCCGCCCCCCGCGCTGCGGGCCGCTGCGGCGAGCAGGCCGGTGGCCCGGCGGATCGCCTCGCCGGCGCGGACCCCGTCGGTGACGTCGGCGAAGAAGCCCTGCATGATCCGCCAGATGCCGACCCCGTCCGAGCCGGTGAACGCCCCGCGCAGTTGGTCGGAAAGGTCGAAACGCAGGGTGCCGGGGGCCCGCATCTCCGTGGCGAGTTGCTTGCCGACGCCGTCGGTGTAGCTGCTGATCGAGACGTTGGTGTTGGGCGACAGGTAACCGCCTTCGCGTAGCCACGGCTGGAACGAGTCGGCCCTGGCCAGCCATTCGACCAACTCGACCCCGCCCCGGGCGTCGGCGAACGCCACTGCCGCGTCCCCACCGACGATCAGGGGACCACCGCCAGGCTGGGCGCCCGGGAACCGGAACGTGACAGGTGCCTCCGGGCCGCGCCGGAACGGACGTACGACGTCGGCGGTGAAGTCGGCTCCGAGGAGCATCACCGCCCGTCTGGTGTGCACCACCTGGATCACCGATTCCTCGTACTGGGTGAGCAGGGCACGACGGCCGCCACCGACGAACGCACCCCCGATGCTCCACAGCCCGGCGAGGCGGTCCAGGGCGTCGCGTACCGGCTTGTCCTGCCAGTCGGCGCCCTGTTGGGCGAGGGCGTAGTAGCTCCCGGGTGCCATGTCGGCCAGAACGTTCTCGAACCAGTCGGTGAGCACCCAACCATCCGCGGCGCCGATGGCCAGGGGTGCCGGGCCGCCGTCGCGTCGGGCACGCGCGGCCAGCTCCCTGGTCTGGTGGAGCAGTTCGTCCCAGGTGGTCGGCGGCGCGGGCAGCGCGGAGGGCAGGTGCCAGACCAGCGACTTGTGCGCCGCCTTGACCCAGACGCCGTAACGTTCGCCCTCGGTCATCAGCAGATCGCTCAGCTCGACGCGCACGGCGTAGTCGGTGGACGGGCGCACCGGGCTCAGCCAGCCGCGCTGGGCGTACTCGGTGACCAGGCCGGGGCGCGGCAGGATCGCCACGTCCGGGCTGGTGCCGGCGAGGTGTCGGGCGCGCAGGAACGCGTCGATGTCGTTGCCGGCGCTGATCACCTGCACCGGGGCGGGGTAGCCGGCGACGACCTCGCGGAACCGGTCCAGCTCGCTCGTGCTCCACACCACGGCGACCTGTACCGACCGGGTTCCGCCGGAGCAGCCGGCGGCCAGGGCGGTGGCGCCCGCGGCGGCGGCGCGCAGCAGCGTACGGCGACCCACCCGGGCGGCCGGCGTCATCGGGCCGCCTCGCTCGGCTCGGTGACCAGCTCGTGCCGCACCGGTATCTCGGCCAGGGTGGCCGGGTCGGCGGTGCAGACCAGCACCGCCACCCCGGGGGCGTCCGGCGGCGAGAGGCGAGGCATCAGATCACCGAGGCGGCTGTCGCCCGCCGAACCGGCCGGCAGGTCGACCACCAGCACCTCCGGCAGGCAGGCCGCCGCTCGGGCGAGCGCCACCCGGAACCGCTGGGCGTCGGAGATCTGGTGCGGCAGCAGGGCGAGGGAGAGCGCCAGCTCGAGCCGGTCGACCACTGTGGCCGTCCAGTCGTTGGCCACCTCGTGCACCCGTTCGCGTTTGCGCTGGCCGTACTCGATGTTGCGCCGCACGCTGAGCTGCGGCAGCAGCGCGCCACCGGCGGGCACGTAGCCGATCTGCCGGCGCGGCGGCGGCAGGCTGGTGACGTCCCGGTCGCCGACGAGGACGCGGCCGGTCACCGGCGGGGCCAGCCCGGCCAGCACCCGGGCGACCGCCGTGCCGAACCGGGGCGGCGCCACCAGGGCGGTGAGTGTCCCGGCGGGAACGTCGAGGGTCACCGGCCCGGTGCCGGGGACGGCGACCAGTGCGCGTAGTCGTAACGTGGCCCTCACCTCCGGTGACCATTGATGACCGTCCCAGGGTGGCACACCGTGCAGACAACCGACGCCCCCGACCTCTTTCCACTGTGGAGACGGTCGGGGCTGTTCAGGCGGGGGAGTAGAGCGCGGCGAGCCCGGCCGCCGTGGCGGCCAGCCGTTCGCGCAGCGCCACCGGGGTCAGTACCTCGACGTCAGCACCGAGGCGCAGCAGGTCACCGTGGGCGTGGGTGAGCGACTCGATGGGCAGCACCGCTGTCACCCACCCCCGCGCGTCCGGTGGCCCGGCGCTGCTGTCCATTGCTGTCACCACCGGATCGCTGCCGATCTCACGCAACCGCTCCCGCCCGGCGGGGGAGAGCCGGACGCGGGCCTCGTCGCGGTGCAGTCGGGCCCGGAACTGCACCACCTGCGCCCGCCACCAGGACGGCAGGTCGAAGTCGTCCGGGCGGTCGAACTCCTGCGCCAGCGGGGTCAACGCGAGGATCTGGTTGACCCGGTAGGTCGCCGGCGCGCCCCGGCCGGGCTGGTCGGCCACCACATACCAACGGCCGCCCTTGAGGACCAGGCCGTACGGCTCCAGGACACGGGTCACCTCGCCGTTCCAGCCGCGGTAGCGCACCTCGACGCGGTGCTGCCGCCAGACCGCCTCGGCCGTGCGAGCCAGCTCGGGGGAGGCGTCGCCGTCGGCGTACCACCCGGGAGTGTCCAGGTGGAAGCGTTGTTGCAGTCGGGTCGCCCGGTCGCGCAGCGGCGCGGGGAGCGCGGCGTGCAGCTTGAGTTGCAGCGCCGCCACCACGTCGCCGTAGCCCAACTCGTCGGCGGGGCCGGGCAGGCCGGCGAGGAACAGCCGGTCGGCCTCCTCGGCGGTCAGCCCGGTCAGTCGCGTCCGCCAGCCGTCGACCAGTTGGTAGCCGCCGGCGTGCCCGGCCTCGCCGTAGAGCGGGATGCCGGCGGCGTGCAGCGACTCGACGTCCCGGTAGATGGTGCGGGGGGAGACGGCCAACCGCTCGGCGAGCTGCGCGGCGGTCAACCGCCCGTGCGACTGGAGCAGCAGCAGGACGGAGAGAAGTCGAGAGGCTCGCACTTCACTGACACTAGTTGTCAGGGGACCCGTCCTACCGTCCCGACATGGCATTCCGCGACAAGGAACTACGAACGCCCGGGCCAGTGCTGATCGGCGGCCGGCAACTCAAGCGCTACCACATGGACCAGTCGGAGCGGCCGATCGAACCCGAGGTGGAGAAGGCCGCGTACGACCTGCTGCCCGACCTGCTGGCCGACGTCGTCGACGACGGCACCCCGGCCGCCGGGTGGGTGGTGCTGCACCGGGGCGCGGACACCGGCGCCTATCTGCTGGCGTACACCTGGGTGTGGGACAACGCGCTGGAGATCCGTGTCGCCGCGGCCGGGCAGCCGGCGCTGGACTGTCCTGACGACGACCCGGCACACTTCGTCCACCTACGCCGCCCGGCGGTGGGCTGCGTCTGGGAGTTGGCGGTACTGGAACACGAGCGGGCCGCCTGGGTCCGGCACATGCTGCTGCCGGAGAGTCCGAATCTGACCGATTATCTGCGTGACACGCGAGCGGAAGGGCCGGTGGGCCGCTGATGGGCGACTTCGACTTCTTTGTGGGCACCTGGAACGTCGTCAACCGGCGGCTGCGCAAGCGGCTGGTCGGATCCGACGAGTGGGAGGAGTTCCCCGGGGTGTCGGTGGCGCACGGCTTCTTCGCCGGCGGCGGTCACTTCGACGAGATCACGTTCCCGACCAAGGGATCCGCCGGCGCCACGATCCGGGTCTTCGATCCGGCCCGGCAGGAGTGGTCGATCTACTGGACGAGCAGCGACACCGGGGTGCTGGGGCTGCCGCCGATGGTGGGCCGCTTCGTCGACGGGGTCGGCCACTTCTACGCCGACGACCAGCACGAGGGGCGTCCGGTCCGGTGCCGGTTCATCTGGTCGGGCATCAGCGCGACCACCGCCCGGTGGGAGCAGGCGTTCTCGGTCGACGGCGAACAGACCTGGGAGACCAACTGGATCATGGAGTTCACCCGAGCATCGGACTAGTGGTCTCGCGCTGACGTCCGGTGGGTGATTCGTGAGCGGCGTCAGGTCACCGGCGTGCTCGGGCCCACGTCGCGGCGGCGCAACAGGATGGTCATCGCCACGAGGGCGACCAGCAGCGCCGCCATCGCGTACACCGGGGTCGGACCGAGCGGTGCGAGCAGTGCCAGCAGCGCGACGACCGGGAAGGCGACGACCACCGCGCCGTGCTGCTGCCGACGCACGTGCAGCATCCAGACCGTGAGCAGGAAGACGGCGATCGGGACGGCCACCGCGTACCCGGCGACCCTTCCCGAGATGTGCGAGAGGTGCCGCTCGTGGTCCACCGACACGCTCAGACCCGCGCCGACTGCGGCGACCGCCGCGAAGATCAGGTAGTGGCCGTAGCCCCAGACCAGCGTGTACGGCATGCGGTCGGGCGCGTCGATGGGCCGGTCGAAGTAGAGCCACCACAGGGCGAACACGATCACGGCGGCCGCCGCCGCCAGCGACCAGAGGTGACGGTCGCCGGCGTCAACTCCGGTCTGGATGGCCACCGACGTGGCCAGCACCACGTCACCGAGCACGATCAGGGTGAACAGCCCGTAGCGTTCGGTGATGTGTCGCGGATGCCAGGGGGTCATGCCCGGGCGCTCGGCCACCGCCGGCACCAGCAGGTCGGCCACGACCAGCAGCAGCAACGCCGCGGTCCCCCACTTCTGCGGCAGGGCCAGTCGGAGCAGCCAGCCGATCTGGACGACGGTGACGCCGATCGCGTACCGCCGGGCCGCTGGGCGGTGCGCCGGGTCACCGGCGGCGGCCCGGCACCACTGCACGACGAGCGCGATCCGCATCACCACGTAGCCGTACGTGATGACGCTGAAATCGCCGTCGTTGAACGCGCGAGGCACACCGGCGGCGATGATCAACGCGCCGGCGATCTGCACCAGCGTCGCGATCCGGTAGAGGTCGTCGTCAGTGTCGTAGGCCGAGGCGAACCAGGTGAAGTTCATCCACGACCACCAGATCGCGAAGAAGACCATCAGGTACCTGGTCAGCGCGTGTCCGAGCTGATCCTCGGAGACGGCGTGGTGCAGGTTGGCGGCGGCCTGCGACACCGCCACCACGAAACACAGATCGAAGAAGAGCTCCAGCGGCGTGGCCGCGCGGTGCGGCTCGTCGCGACGACGTGGCCGCATGGGCCGGTAGAACGGCCGCACCGACCGGGGCTGGGTCACCGAAACTCCTCAGACCACCCGTCGGGTCAGCCGCGCCGACGGCCGTGGGTCAGCCCCTCCAGAACCAGGGTCAGCCCCGCGCCGATCAGCCAGACGTCCTTGGCCAGCCCCGCGCCCTGCTGGGTCGGGCGGATGCTGCCGGGTTCGCGCATCCCCGGCGTCTTCAGGTAGAGCTGCACCAGGCCCGCGCCGAACGCGGTAAGGCCGAGCCCGGCCAGGGGCGCCGGGACGAACGGCGCGAGCAGCGCGGCCCCCAGGGCGATCTCCGAGTACGACAGCAGCTTGGCGAATCGCGCTGGCTCGAACTGGCCGAGCTGGGGCATGGCGGCGACCGCCATGCCGTGCAGACCCTCCGCGGCGGTCCCCTCCAGAGTGCGCTTGCCCAGACCCGAGTTGAGGAAGTACGCGCCGATGCTGACCCGTAGCGGCAGGTGCGCGAATTTCATTGTCACTCCCGTTGGCCGTGGTCGAATGCGGCCCGCGTACCCCGCACCGCCCGCGATAACCCGACGGGCCGGCTGGGCTGGCCGTGGTGGTCGCGGTAGGTTCGCCAGGGGCCCACCGCCGAGCCCGTGGCACACCCGCCCACCCCGGCGCGCGGCCCCGCCGCAGACCACCAGCAGGAGGCGAAGTGAGCCAGGAAGTCCGGGGAGTCATCTCCCGCAGCAAGGGCGCGCCGGTCGAGGTCGCCACCATCGTGGTGCCCGATCCCGGGCCCGGTGAGGCGATCGTCCGGATCCAGTCGTGCGGGGTCTGCCACACCGATCTGCACTACCGCGAGGGTGGCATCAACGACGACTACCCGTTCCTGCTCGGTCACGAGGCGGCGGGCATCGTGGAGCAGGTCGGCGAGGGCGTCACCGATGTCGCCCCGGGTGACTTCGTGGTGCTCAACTGGCGGGCGGTCTGCGGCGTGTGCCGCGCCTGCCGTCGCGGGCGGCCCTGGTACTGCTTCAACACCCACAACGCCACCCAGCGGATGACGCTCACCGACGGCACCGAACTCGCCCCGGCTCTCGGCATCGGGGCGTTCGCCGAGAAGACCCTGGTGCACGCCGGGCAGTGCACCAAGGTCGACCCCGCGGCCCGCCCCGCCGCCGCGGGCCTGCTGGGTTGCGGGGTGATGGCCGGGCTGGGTGCGGCGATGAACACCGGAAACGTCATCAGGGGCGACTCGGTCGCGGTGATCGGCTGCGGCGGCGTCGGGGACGCGGCGGTCGCCGGTGCGGTCCTCGCCGGCGCCACCACGATCGTCGCTGTCGACACCGACAGCCGCAAGCTCGACTGGGCCCGCACGTTCGGTGCCACGCACACAGTGAACGCGTCCGAGACCGACCCGGTCGAGGCGATCCGTGCCGCCACCGGTGGCTTCGGCGCCGACGTGGTGATCGACGCGGTGGGCCGACCGGAGACGTGGAAGCAGGCGTTCTACGCCCGCGACCTGGCCGGCACCGTGGTGCTGGTCGGCGTACCGACCCCGCAGATGCAGATCGAGCTGCCGCTGCTGGACGTCTTCGGACGTGGTGGCGCGCTCAAGTCCAGTTGGTACGGCGACTGCCTGCCCAGCCGGGACTTCCCGATGCTCACCGAGCTGTACCTGCAGGGCCGGCTCGACCTGGACGCGTTCGTCACCGAGGAGATCACGCTCGACCAGGTCGAGAACGCCTTCGACCGGATGCACCACGGCGACGTGCTCCGCTCGGTGGTGGTGTTCCCGTGACCGCCCGCGTCGACCACGCGGTCACCTCGGGCACGTTCTCCCTCGACGGGCAGACCTTCGACGTGGACAACAACGTCTGGGTGATCGGTGACGACCGCGAGTGCGTCGTCCTGGACGCGCCCCACGACGTGGCGGCGATCCTCGCCCTGGTGGGCGACCGGCAGGTCCGGGCGATCCTGGCCACCCACGCCCACGACGATCACGTACGGGTGGCGCCCGAGCTGGCCGAGGCCACCGGCGCGCCGGTGCTGCTGCACGCCGCCGACCGGGTCCTCTGGGACATGGTCCACCCGCACCTGCCGCCCAACGGCGAAGTGCACGACGGGCAGAGCATCGAGGTGGGCGGCACCACGCTGCGGGTGCTGCACACCCCCGGGCACAGCCCCGGGGCGTGCAGCTTCCACGCGCCGGAGTTGGGCGCGGTGTTCACCGGCGACACGCTCTTCGCCGGTGGGCCCGGCGCGACGGGCCGCTCGTACAGCGACTTCGACACCATCGTCCGGTCGATCCGCACCCGTCTGCTGACACTTCCCGCGGAGACGGTCGTGCACACCGGCCACGGCGACGACACGACGATCCGCGCGGAGGCACCGCACCTGCAGGAGTGGCTGGACCGCGGCCACTGAGCCCAGCACACCGGCCTGCTGGGCGCGGTCGACGGGCTCAGCGTTCGTCGGCCGCGCCCAGCACCGGGTTGACGTCCA
>NZ_JBEYSL010000285.1:0-8692 GCF_040642735.1 Micromonospora sp. NPDC047753
CCACTGAAAGGCCCAGGTCACCGGCTTGATCGCCGATCATGACCTGGGCCTTTTGCACCCCACCCGGGATGTCACCGAGGTGGTCGGGATCATCGAACGGTGGGCGACGCGTCACCGCAAGACGTTGTACGTGCGCGAGGAGGACCAGCACCGCGTCCCGTCCTCTGTCGAACGGGTGCCGGCGGACCAGGTGGCGTCCCGCGCCGACGCGCTGATCAGCATCGGCGGCGACGGCACCATGCTGGGTGCGCTGCGATCCGCCGTCCTCGACCCGAAACCGGTGCTCGGCGTACACCTGGGTCGGTTGGGGTTTCTCGTCGAGATCGAACCGCCGGAGCTGCCCGAGGCGCTGAGCCGGCTGCTGTCGAAGGACTTCACGATCGAGTCGCACGCCTGCCTCGCCTGTGACGTGTGCGGCGACGACGTCGTGGCGTTCAACGACATCGCGTTGGTCCGTCAGCCGGGCGCCGGTTTCGTCAGCGTCACGCTCGCCATCGACGGCCAGCAGTACGGCTACTACCGCAGCGACGCCGTCGTGGTCGCCACTCCGACCGGCTCGACGGCGTACAGCTACGCGGCCGGTGGTCCACTGATCTCCCCGGCGGCGGACTCGGTGGTGATCACGCCGGCGGCGCCGATGGCCGGCATCTCCCGGGCGGTGGTGCTCTCCCCGGACGAGAAGATCCGGTTGGAGTTGCAGCCCAACTCGTCGCCGGTCGTCGTGGAGATGGACGGGTTGGTGTTCCGCGACGCCGCGACGGACGGCACGGTGGACATCTCGTACCGGCGTGACGCCGGTCTGGTGGTCCGCTTCGACCCGCTGCGCTACCAGGAGCGCAACCAGTTGAAGATGACGCTGCTCGACCTGCCGTTCCTCCCCGAGCAGCTCCGCGAACTGCTCCCCGAAGAGCTACGCCGACGCGGCCAGGAACTACCCCCACCCGCCGATCCCCCACCCTGCTAACCCCCACCTTTGACCTCGTTGATCATGAAGTTATTGCCATGACACGCCGTGCCGAATGGCAATAACTTCATGATCAACTGCGGCGGGGGTTAGGACTGGGTTAGGGCTTGGTCTACCAGGTTCTTGGCTTCTTCCTGGATCTGCCTGAGGTGGTCGGGGCTTTGGAAGGACTCGGCGTAGATCTTGTAGACGTCCTCGGTGCCGGACGGACGGGCGGCGAACCAGCCGGACTCGGTGCTGACCTTGAGGCCGCCGATCGGCGCGCCGTTACCGGGGGCGGTGGTCAGCGTCGCGGTGATCGGCTCACCAGCGAGCTCGGTGGCGGTGACCTGCTCCGGGGCAAGCTTGCCGAGCACGGCCTTCTGCTCCCGGGTGGCCGGAGCGTCGATCCGGGCGTACGAGGGCGCGCCGAAACGCTCGGCCAACTCCGCCCAGTGCTCGCTCGGGCTGCGGCCGGTGGTGGCCTGGATCTCGGCGGCGAGCAGGCAGAGCAGCAGGCCGTCCTTGTCGGTGGTCCAGGTCGAGCCGTCACGCCGCAGGAACGACGCCCCGGCGCTCTCCTCGCCACCGAAACCGACCGCGCCGTCGAGCAGGCCGGGCACGAACCACTTGAAGCCGACCGGCACCTCCAGCAGCGGCCGACCCAGGTCGGCGGCGACCCGGTCGATCATCGACGAGGAGACCAGGGTCTTGCCCACCGCGGCGTCCGGCCCCCACTCGGTGCGCGTGCGGAACAGGTGACCGATCGCCACCGCCAGGTAGTGGTTGGGGTTCATCAGCCCGGCGTCCGGGGTGACGATGCCGTGCCGGTCGGCGTCGGCGTCGTTGCCCGTGGAGATCTGGTAGTCGGCCCGCGCGGCGATCAGCGACGCCATCGCATTCGGCGAGGAGCAGTCCATCCGGATCTTGCCGTCGCCGTCCAGGGTCATGAAACGCCAGGTCGGGTCGACAGTCGGGTTGACCACTGTCAGGTCCAGGCGGTGCCGCTCGGCGATCTCACCCCAGTACGCCACGCTCGCCCCGCCCAACGGGTCCGCGCCGATGCGGATCCCCGCATCGCGGATCGCGTCGATGTCGATCGCCGCCGGCAGGTCGTCGACGTAGTTGGCGAGGAAGTCGTACTCTCCGGTGGTGTCGGCGGCCCGCGCCCGCGCGTAGGTGATCCGGCGGACCTCCTTGAGCCCGGCGGCGAGGATGGCGTTGGCCCGGTCCTGGATCCACCTGGTCACGTCGGTGTCGGCCGGCCCACCGTTCGTGGGGTTGTACTTGAAACCGCCGTCGTCGGGCGGGTTGTGCGACGGGGTGATGACAATGCCGTCGGCGAGCCCGCTGGTCCGCCCACGGTTGTGCGTGAGGATCGCGTGCGACAGCGCCGGGGTCGGTGTGTAACCGTCGCGGCTGTCCACCAGCACGGTGACCCCGTTGGCGGCGAGCACCTCCAGGGCGTCCACAGCGGCCGGCGCGGAGAGCGCGTGGGTGTCCCGGGCGAGGAAGAGCGGCCCGTCGAGCCCCTGCTCGCGCCGGTAGTCGCAGAGCGCCTGGGTGACCGCCAGGATGTGGTCGGAGTTGAACGCGTTGCGCAGGCTGGAGCCGCGGTGGCCGGAGGTGCCGAAGGAGACCTGCTGGGCCGGGTCCGCGGGATCCGGATGCTCGGCGTAGTAGGCGGTCACCAGGCGCGGCACGTCGACCAGGTCGGCGGGCTCGGCGGGCTGGCCGGCACGGGGGTGGGTCACTGCGGGATCCTCCTCGGGGAGTGCCTGTCGGTCACGGCTCGACCTTCTGGCCCTTGCCGATCACCACGATGCCGTTGTCGGAAACGGTGTAACGCTGCCGGTCCTTCTCCAGGTCGACGCCGATCTCGACGCCCTCCGGGACGAACACGTTCTTGTCCAGGATGGCCCGCCGGACCACCGCGTGCCGGCCGATCTCCACACCCTCCATCAGCACCGAGCCCTCGACGTGCGCCCAGGAGTGCACCCGCACCTTCGGCGAGACGATCGAGTTCTCCACCAACGAGCCGGAGATCACCACACCCGGGGAAACCATCGAGCCGACCGCTCGGCCGACCCGCTCACCCCACTGGTGGACGAACTTCGCCGGCGGCCACGGCAGCTGCTCGGTGTAGATCGGCCAGTCGAAGTTGTACATGTTGAAGACGGGGTGCACGTTGATCAGATCCATGTGCGCGTCGTAGAACGAGTCGAGCGTCCCCACGTCGCGCCAGTAGCCGCGATCGCGGTCGGTGCTGCCCGGCACCTCGTTGTCGCGGAAGTCGTAGACGTTCGCCTCGCCGCGCTCCACCAGCATCGGGATGATGCTGCCGCCCATGTCGTGCTTGCTGGTCTTGTCTTCCGCGTCGCGCTCGACCGCCTCACAGAGCGCCCGGGTGGTGAAGACGTAGTTGCCCATCGAGGCGTAGATCTCGTCCGGCGCGTCGGGCAGACCGACAGCGTCGGTGGGCTTCTCGCGGAACGCCCGGATCCGCTTGCCGTCCTCGCCGACCTCGATGACGCCGAACTGGTCGGCCATCGACAGCGGCTGGCGGATGCCGGCGACGGTCACCGCCGCGCCGGACGCGATGTGGTCCTCCACCATCTGCCGCGGGTCCATCCGGTAGATGTGGTCGGCACCGAAGACGATCACGTAGTCGGGCTGCTCGTCGTTGATGAGGTTGAAGCTCTGGTAGATGGCGTCGGCCGATCCGGCGAACCACCACGGGCCACGACGCTGCTGCGCGGGCACCGGGGTGACGTAGTTGCCGAGCAGCGTGGACATCCGCCAGGTCTTGGTGATGTGTCGGTCGAGAGAGTGGGACTTGTACTGGGTCAGCACGACGATCTTGAGATAGCCGGCGTTGGCCAGGTTGGAGAGGACGAAGTCGACCATGCGGTACATCCCGCCGAACGGGACGGCCGGCTTGGCCCGATCCGTGGTGAGTGGCATCAGGCGCTTGCCCTCCCCACCCGCCAGGACGATCGCGAGCACCTTGGCAGCCATGCCACGACGCTATCCACCCGCGTCCCACTTCACCACTCGTACGGGGAGTCTTCTGCACTAGGGTGCGGGGTCATGAACGAACCCACCCCGCTGCGCGTCGATCTGCTCACCCGCGAGTACCCGCCGGAGGTCTACGGCGGCGCGGGCGTGCACGTCGAGTACCTGGCTCGGGAGTTGCGCGGCCTCGCTGACGTACGGGTGCACTGCTTCGGCCTGCCGCGTACCGAGCCGGGCGTCACCGCGTACGCCGAACCGCCGGGTCTGACCGGCGCGAACGCCGCGCTGCGCACGATGGGCGTGGACCTGGAGATGGCCGCCGGCGCGGCCGGCACCGACGTGGTGCACAGCCACACGTGGTACGCGAACCTGGCCGGCCACACCGCGAAGCTGCTGCACGGGGTGCCGCACGTGGTGACCGCGCACAGCCTGGAGCCGCTGCGGCCGTGGAAGGCCGAGCAGCTCGGCGGCGGTTACGCGCTCTCCTCCTGGATCGAGCGCACCGCGATGGAGGCCGCCGACGCGGTGATCGCGGTCAGTGGCGGGATGCGCAACGACGTGCTCACCGCGTACCCGCAGATCGACCCCGACCGGGTCCGGGTGGTCTACAACGGCATCGACACCGTCCAGTACGCCCCGGATCAGGGCACCGACGTGCTCGACCGGCTCGGTGTCGACCCGTCCCGCCCCAGCGTGGTCTACGTGGGCAGGATCACCCGGCAGAAGGGGCTGCCGTACCTGCTGCGGGCCGCCCGCGAGTTGCCGGCGGACACCCAGCTCGTCCTGCTCGCGGGCGCGCCGGACACCGCCGAGATCGCCGCTGAGGTGGAGGAGTTGGTCGCCGAGCTGCGGGCCAACCGTTCCGGCGTGGTCTGGGTGGCCGAGATGCTGCCCAAGCCCGAGGTGATCCAGGTGCTGACGCACGCCACCGTGTTCGTCTGCCCGTCGGTCTACGAACCGATGGGCATCGTCAACCTGGAGGCGATGGCCTGCGAGACGGCCGTGGTGGCGACCGCGACCGGCGGCATCCCCGAGGTCGTGGCCGACGACGAGACCGGCCTGCTGGTGCCGATCGCGCAGGCCACCGACGGCTCCGGCACCCCACTGGACCCGGAACGCTTCGTGGCCGACCTGGCGGCCGCGATCAACACGCTGCTCGCCGACCCGGCGCGCACCGAGCGGTTCGGCCTGGCCGGCCGGCGGCGCGCGGTGCAGCACTTCTCCTGGGACGCCATCGCCCGACAGACAGTGGAGGTCTACCGCTCCGTTGGCGCGGCCTGAGGGAGACGGACGTCAGATCGCCGTTCCCGGCGGCGACTTGAACAACGAGGTCGCCTCGGCGGAGTGACCACCACGCCCGTCCCGTAGCGCGCTGGCCGCGATGCGGATCAGGTCGATGTTGACGCCGGCGGCACCGCTCGGATCGTGCACCTTCAGCTTCACGTCGAGGCTCACCTCTGTCCCACCCCAACCCTGCGCCTCAAGGTTGAGGTGAGCCACTTTCTGCGACGCGAGATGCGGCAGGTAGCCGAGCGGAGCCACCTCAACGCTGCCAGCCCCCGACAAGGCGTTGAGCTTGGACTGCTTCTTGGTGTTGGGGTTCTCGACCAGGTTGCGGAAGTCCTCGGTGCCGCCCAGGTTGACCTGGTAGGAGCTGACCAGGGTGAGGCCGCGTTCCTCAAGCAGCCGCAGCAGCGCCTTGTGCAGCACCGAGGTGCCGAACTGGCTGGCCAGGTCGTCGCCGAGCAGCGGCAGACCGGCCGCCTCGAACCTCTCCATCCGGCGTGGATCGCGGGCGACCGGGTCGGCGGTGGTGTTGATGAAGGCGACGTCCGCCGCGTGAGCCGCCTCGGCGTACGCCTGGGCGATCTCCGGCCGGCCACTCGGCGCCGAGTAGAGCAGCACCTCCGCACCGGCCAGCGCCGTCGCCACTCGCGGCACCTCGCTCGCGTCGACGAGGCCCTTCGTGACCGGCACGCCCGCTGTGGGCAGGTCGCAGTCCAGCCGGGGGAAGTTGTTGGGTGCCAGGAAGATCGCCTCGGTCAGGTCCCGACCGACCTTCTCCTTCGAGGTGGCGAAGGCCGCGACGATGTCGATGTCCCCCACCCCGAGCCCGTCGATCATCGGCCTACGGATTCCGACCAGGCTGCCGCTCTGGCGGTAGAGAGCAAGCCCCTGCACCAGTGCCGACGTGTTGTTACCGACCCCGACAACCGCGACCCTCACCCGTTCGATCATGGCGGGAGGCTACGTCACGTCCGCGCATCGCGGCGGTGCGCAACGGAGAGTGACCTCCGCGCGAGGAAACACCCCGGCGAGCGTGATGTCCCTGAGTCATCAAAATGTCTCTGTGTCATCACGCTCACCGCAACGTCCGTCCCCAGGCCTCGACCCGCCGAGGCAGGCAACGGGCCCGGTTCGGGGAGAGTCCGACCGCCATTCCTCAGCGGCCACCAGCCACTCGTGTCGGGCCGCCGCCGCGTAGGCGGTCCCGGCAGAAGTCCCGGAAGGATCGTGGCGTGCGGCCCGTCACGTCCGCGACGGTCGACGTCGTCCGGTCCTCGGCGCCTGCCGCGATCGCCGTGTCCAGGCTGGCGAGGAAGCGGGCGAAGTCCGGCGGTATGCCGTTCGCGCTGTGGCGTGCGGCCAGTTCCGCCGCGTCGATCGCACGGTGCTTGACCGGCGTGCACCAGGCCCAGTCCGTGTTCGGCGGGCCCGATGGCCGAGGAGCTGAGCAGAACCACCCGGCGGACACCGGAGCTGCGTGCCCGGTCAAGGAAGGGCAGCATGATCGGTGCCGGGTCGACCTCGCCGACCGGCGGGATGGCGTAGATCGCGCGCACACCACTCAGAGCGTCCGGGTGGGTGGTCGGGTCGTACCAGTCGAAGCGGAACGCTCCCGGGGTGGGGCGTCGGCTGGCGATCCGGATGGGGTGACCACGCTCGGCGAGTCCTTTCGTCGCCCGGGACGGTCGCGATAGTATTCGGACCGCCGGTCCGTTTCGACTATACGGACCGCTAGTCCGTTTGGCGAGAGGGGGTCCGGTGCGGGCCGATGCGCTACGCAACAGGGAGTCGGTGCTGGCCGCCGCCGGGCGTCTCTTCGACGCGGCAGCCGACCCCGATCAGGTGTCGATGGACGACATCGCCACCGCAGCCGGCGTCGGCAAGGGCACCCTGTTCCGGCGCTTCGGCGATCGCATCGGGCTCATTCGCGCCCTCTACGAGCAACGGGGGCTGCGGTTGCAGGAGTCGCTCGCCGTGTCACCCACCCGGCCGGCGGCGGAGCAGGCCGTCGACCTGCTGCGGGCCATGCTGCGCTTCAAGCTCGACAACCGGGTGCTCACGCTGGCGTTGGAGCGCGCCGGGGGCGGTAGTCCGTACCGCAATGAGGCGTACGACCACTGGCACGCCCTGCTCGCCGTCCTCGTCGCGGAGGCGCGCGGCCCGCAGTCGGCGGACTACCTGGCCCACGCCCTGCTCGCCGCCGTCCGCAGCGACCTGGTCGAACACCTGCGCGACTGGCCCGAAGCTCGGTGGCACGCGGGACTGGACGCACTTGTCGGCTCCGTACTCGGCGACGACGGCTTGGCCGCGCGCGAACGGATCTCGCGCAGTAGGTTGGCGGGGTGACTGGACGGTTCCCGATCGAAGACGTCTCCCCCGTCGTCTCGTGCGGGCGATACCCGGCCAAGGCGGTGGTCGACGAGCCGGTTCCGGTGTCGGCGCGCGCCTACCGGGAGGGGCACGACGCGCTGGGCTGCAACGTGGTGTGGGCTGGGCCGGACGGCGCGAGCCGGCCGTTCACCCGGATGCGCCCCGGCGAGCCCGGCCAGGACCGCTGGCACGCCACCATCGCACCGGACGCCGTCGGCTCGTGGACCTTCTCCGTCGAGGCGTTCCAGGACCCGTACCTGACCTGGCAGAACGCGGTGACCAAGAAGATCGCCGCCGGGCAGGGGCCGGAGGACCTGGCCAACGACCTGGCCGAGGGCGCTCGGGTCCTCGCCGCCGCCCGGGGCCTCGTGCCGGCCGCCGACCGGCCCCGGGTCGCCGATGCGCTCACCGCGCTGGTCGACACCGACCTGCCGCTGGCCCAGCGGGTCGGCCCGGCGCTGGCCCTGGCCGACCTGCTCTGGGAGCACCCGGTGCGGGAACTGGTCACCGCCGGTGACACGTACTCGATCTGGGTTGACCGCAAGCGGGCGCTCTACTCGGCCTGGTACGAGTTCTTCCCCCGCTCCGAAGGAGCGGTGGGCGGGCGGTCCGGCACCTTCGCGACCGCCACCGAGCGGCTGCCAGGGGTGGCCGCGATGGGCTTCGACGTGCTCTACCTGCCGCCGATCCACCCGATCGGCCGGGTCAACCGCAAGGGCCCGAACAACGCGCTCACCGCCGGGCCGACCGACGTGGGCTCACCGTGGGCGATCGGCGCCGCCGAGGGCGGCCACGACACGATCCACCCCGACCTGGGTACGCCGGCGGACTTCCGGGCCTTCATCCAGGCGGCGGCGGCACAGGGCCTGGAAGTGGCGATGGACCTGGCGTTGCAGTGCGCGCCGGACCACCCGTGGGTCACCGAACACCCGGAGTGGTTCACCACCCGCGCCGACGGCAGCATCGCCTACGCGGAGAACCCGCCGAAGAAGTACCAGGACATCTACCCGGTCAACTTCGACAACGACCCGGAGGGCATCCGGGCCGAGGTGCTGCGGGTGGTGCTGCACTGGGTCG
>NZ_JBEYSL010000286.1:0-8680 GCF_040642735.1 Micromonospora sp. NPDC047753
ATGCACGCGCCCTGGGACGAACTGCGCGACCTCGCCGACAAGATCGGCATTCCCGCCGGACCCGAGGAGGGGTCCGGGCACGCCGGTGTGCGACGGGGTGGGTTTAGGCGGTGGTGGCGGCGAGGTGCAGGGCCTGGACGGCCGTGGCCTCGAGGCCGTGGGCGGCGTCGGCGTCGGAAAGGGTCTGGGCGACAGAGGTGATGGCGTGCATGACGCCACCGGCGGTGGGATCGGCGCCGGCGACGAAGTGGGCGAGGATGTCCCGCTGCTGGTCTTCGCTGTAGCGCAGCCGCTGGCCGACGATCTTGAGGGTGGTGTTGGGGTCGGTGACGGGGGTGCCGGCGGCGGTGTCGAGCTCGCGCAGGACCTCGGCGATGTAGTCCGCGTCGAGGAAGGCGGTGACCGCGTCGGTGGTGCGGGAGGTGATCAGGTCGAGGGTGCGGCGGGTGGTTTCCTCGGAGGCGGTGACGACCCCGTCTCCGCCGGTCATGCGGGAGCCGATGTGGGTACGGCGCAGGGCGTTGCGGCGGATGACCATGCCGTTGCGGCAGACCTCGAAGCGCACCCACGGAGCGATGCTGAATGCACCCGCCCCGGTCTCCGAGTTCGAGATCAGGAACCCGGCTGAGACGATCGGCAGTTCAGAGCCGGCCCGCCCGTCGAACGGGGACCGGTAGCGGGCCAGCAGGCGGGGCGCGGCGATCTGCACCTGGGGGGAGTAGACCCGCAGGTACATCCGCCGGTCGGTGAGGTCGCAGCCGGCGAACTGGACTCGCACCTTCGCGCGGCGGATCCCGTCGAGCGCGGCGAAGAGTACGTCGAGGTTGTCGATGCGGTTGTATCGGTCGGACAGGACCGCTCGCACGATGCCGCCGCCGGTGTCGTTGCGAAGGCAGCGGATGAGGAAACTGCGGGGGTCGCGGGCAAGCCAGCCGTTGACGTTGGCGTCGAACAGGTCGGGGTGTTCGGCGGCGAGGCGCCGTAGGTACGCGACGGGGATGCCGAGCTTGTCGGCCAAGCCGGCGGTGGCGACGTCGTTGACGCTGTAGGTGCCGGCGGTCATCGTCACCCCCTCCGGGCCGAGCTGCGGCTCGGTGCCGTCCAAGACGAGACTGCCGCCGACGGCACGCATTCGCCCGGCGCCGGCCTTGACGTCCAGGGCCCGGGTGGACTGGTCGGTGAGCATGCGGCGTAGCTGATCGAGGTCGACATTGCGGTGCGCCGGAACAGTGATCATCGAAGACATGAGGGATGGATCCCTTCGAGAAGAGTCTGGAGATGGGAAGTTCGTTGAGGGGGTCAGCGGCCGGCGTCAGCGGCGGTCGTGACGGCCAGGCGTAGTCGCTCCCACTGCTCGGGCCCGAGGGTGCCGAGCGCGCGGGCCTCGTCGACGAGGTCTAGGGCGGTCGCGGTGTCGCCGGCGGTGAACGCGGAGTCGGCGGCGCGGAACGCCGCTTCGCCCTGCTCGCGGCGCAGCTGTCGCCACTGCACGGGGTTGCGGGCCGGCCCAGCCTGGATCAGCACCTCGGGATGGGTCCGGGCATGGGCGTAAATCCACTCACACTCGGCGGGGGTCGCTTCAACGATCTCAGCGACGTACCGGCAGCCGTCGCCGGTGACCCGGTGATAGCTGGGCCCGTACTCCTCGAACGCCAGCAGGATCTGCCGCTGGCGGATCAGCGCCACACGACGCTCACGGTCATCGACCTCAGACACCAAGTCGGCGTCAGCGGACACGGGGCTCCAATCGGAAATGTCGAGAGTTGGTGCGGTTACCGGCCTCTGCCGCTGGAAAATCGGGTCGGCACGAAAGTCGGCGGGGCCCACGCACTGCGCGTGGACCCCGTCGATTGGGGCAGTCAGATCAGGACTTGTCGCTCATGGGCTCGTCATCAGAGGTCTGTTTCTCGACGTCAACCACCTCATCGGTGCCAGAGAGTTCATTGACCTCGGGCTCCGTTGTTTCGGGGTCGGACGCCGGCGCGGCGTGTGGTGCAGCGATCACGTCGTCGTCCGCAGCGACGCCGTCGACCTGCTCGGCCCCCGCATCGACATCGTCAACGTCGAGATCCGCGGAGTCCGCAGCCGTGGAATCGTCGGCGTCTCCGTCGTCGGGCAGATCGGCCTCCGGGTCATGACCCAGCGACTCCCGCAGCGTCGTCTCCGCCTCGGAGAGGGTGTAGCCGTCGGCGACAAGCTGGTCGAGCCACGCCACTGCAGCCTCGTCATCCAACGCCCACGTCTCGTCGCGGGCCGCGTAGCCGAGGTTGCATTCCTGGACGCAGATCCACTGCACCACCAGGCAGCGGCGCAGCTTGTCCTCCCGAGCTACCGCGGCGGCGGCGCCGTCTACGCCACCAAGGGTCGCGTACAGGCCGTCGACGTCGTGGAACCGCAGCCCCTCCACGACGGTGGCCCGAAGCGCCTCCAGGAAGAGCCGCTTCACCGCCCGCGCCGACCCGTACGCGGTACGGTAGAACTCCCGCCGTACCTCCGCCGCGACCGTCAGACCACCGAGGTACTCCGCGCGGGCATGCTCGGCCGCCTCCCGGCGGGCACGCTCCTCTTCCGTGACCCCCCGACGACTGCCGTAGCTCAGGCGCTGGTAGCCATACCGGTCCGGCTCCGCACAGTAGAAAGTCGTCTGGGCATGGTCGCCGATCTTCTCAACGAACGCTGCGAGCCCCGCCAACGTGGGAAACATCTCTGGGTCGAGCGGGTTGCCGTTGGCGTCGGCGAGCTGCGTGGCGGCCACGGCAGTACCGCTGTAGGGGTAGCCCTTCGGCTTCGACGTCACCTTCACCCCGGCGAGCACCAACTCCGCCTTCGCCCGCTCCTTCGCCGCCGCGAAGGTCCGCTTCGACCGCTCGGCGGCGATGGCGTGCCGGAACCCCCAACTCGACCCGGTGCCCTTCAGGATTCGATCCAGGGCAGCCGGATCCTCGGTGAATTCGGTGAGCGCGGAGGCGTCTTCCAGCGTCAGGGTGCCGGCGTCGGCGGCTCCGCGCGCCGCCTGCGGCAACTCCCGCAGCTTCAAGGTCTGCTTCACCTTGGCCGTCGGGATCGCCCGCACGGTGGCGATCTGCTCGGGCGACCAGTCCAGCAACGTCAGCTGGTGGAACGCCTCAGCCTCCTCGGTGGGGGTCAGCCCCACCCGGTGGCCGTTCTCGGCGAGCTGCGCGACGATCTGCGCCGCAGCACCTTCGTCGGAGACGACCCACACCGGCACCTGCTCCATGCCGAGCTCGATCGCCGCGTACTTCCGGCGATGCCCGATGATCAACTGAAACGCGTTCGGCTGGTCCGGAGCCGGGATGGCTACCAACGGGCAGAGCACTCCTACAACCGTCATCGAGGCAGTCAGGTCGCTCAGGTCACCGACGTCCGTGCGGAGGTTACGCGGGTTATCGACCAGGTCACGAGGGTCGAGGTACTGGGCCCGGAGTGTAGGGCCCGCAGGGTCCGCAGAGGCTGTGGCCTCGGCGATGCTGATTTCGTCCGATCCGGGTCGGGACAACAGAGTGGTCGTCATTACAGAGAACGTCCTTCCAAACCAAAAGGACGCCCTACCCGGCGCGGGAACGGCCGGGTGGGCGGTGCTGGCCCGATCCGCCCGGCCGGCCGATCGGCGCAGCCCCGCACAGGCCCACCCACGCTCCGTACGACGCGCAGACGCGGCTGCGCCGGCGGGCCTTGCGGGGCCAGCCGCGGCCGGTCAGGATCGAGGGTCAGCAACCGCACCCGCGGCCTCCTGCCCGAGTGCAGGTCAACGTCAACGACGAAGCTGCGCGAAGGCAGGCCGCTATCACCGGGGGCTGCTGCCGGGCGGTACCTGGGCGCAGTCAGCGGGTGCTACGGTCGGAAGGCGGACCTGCCCCACGTTTGTGGATCGGCAGGTCCTGCTGTGTTCGAGTCGCCGTCGCTGGCTGGCCACCGTGGTCCTGAGGATCACGCATCGAAGTGACGGCGGCCGGCTGGTCCGTCTGAACGGCAGCCTTATTCGTTTGCGGGGGTGGCCATTGCGGTGTCGATGGCGGTTCTGCCGCGTTCGGGCGCTTCGGGCATGAGGTGGCCGTAGTACTCGTCAGTGACCTTGGAATTGCTGTGGCCCAACCAGACCGCGAGGTCGGTGATCGGCACCCCTTGCCGAGCATCGAGGAGGCGAAGAAGTGCCGAAGCGCGTGGGTTTTGGTGAACGACACCTTCGACTCCATGAGTGCCGGCTGCCAGATCTGGTTGCGGAAGTAGTACTGGTAAAGCAGGCCGGTGCGGCTGTGGTTGGGAAAGAGCAGGTGGACCTGACCCTGGCTGCTCTGCCACGCGACGGCGCCGAACTTCTTCAGGTGTGCGCGTAGGACCGCGGCGACGATCTTGGGAAGCGGCACGGCCCGGCCGGGGGATTCGGCATCGCGGTGCTTGGTGTACATCTTGAGATGCAGGCCGGCGTTCTTGCCGCTGTCGCTTTCGCCGTCCTCGGTGATTTGCCGGTTGACGAGCAGCAGTCCCCGGCGGAAGTCGATCTGGTCGCGACAAAGGCCCATCGCCTCAGCGACGCGTAGCCCGCAGCCAGCCATCAGCCATGCCATCGCGGTGTATCGGGGGTCGAAGGCGGCGATGAGCGCTTCGATCTCGACGCGTGTCGGGACGACGATCTTCTCTTTCACCACGCGGCGTACATTGGCGCGGCGACCGGGGAGTTTGGCCCGCTTGGCCGGGTTGCGGCCGAGTTCGTCGTTGTCGACCGCCCACTGTAGTGCGGAGCTGAGGTACCCGAACCGGGTCTGGATGGTCTGCGGTTGGTACTTCTTGGTGTCGCGCATCCACAAAATCCACGCCTGGATGTCGGCGAGCTTGAGCGCCCCGGTCGTCCTGGCCTTGAAGTATGGCCGGACCGCCTGGTTGAGCATGCTGCGGTACTGCCGGACGCTGGAGTTCTCCAGGCCGCGTGTGGTGGCCCACCGTTCGAACAGCGTCGCGACGGTTTCGGCGCCTCGCTCGGTCTCCAGGTATGTGCCGGTGTCGAGTTCGCGCTCCTTGCGGGTGCGGAAGTTCTCCGCGTCGACCTTGCGCCGGAACGTCTTCTGTCGTTGCCGGCGGTCTGGATCCATCCAGAAGCAGGTGTGGCCGGGACCATCGGCGCTGGGCTTGATCCATGCTCGTGCCATGAGGGGAACTCCTTGGTGCATTGCGAAGCCAGCCGGCGTCGGGGCGCACGTCATCGCCCCGGCTCATGCACAGCGAGCGGGTTGAGGACAGGGGGTATCGCCCCGGCGGCCGGACCAGGCTGCGGGCTAAAGGGTGTGCGGTATCGGCCGTCGGTGCGAGTGGCGCGCCGCGGATTGTCGGGTACGGGCTATCGGCTCGTGACCAGGCCGCAGGTCACGAGTGGTCTGTCAGAAGCAGTGAAGCGGTGGGTGGCGGGTGGTTACTCAAGCCGGTCGAGGAAGCCGTCGATCATGCTGAGGAGTTCTTCGGTGGGCGCGCCGTTGGCGGCGGCGGTGCGGACGTCACCCAGAACCTCGCGGACCTGTTGGCGGGTCTTGCGGCGGATCTCGTCGCTGTCTGCGAAGAAGCCGTCGAACGCGGCCTGCGCTCTGGTCAGAAACTCGTCGCGCAACTGTTGCGGGATGCCGCGTCCGGATGGCTCGACTGATTCAGCCGCCGTCGCCTCGTAGTGCGCCGCGTCAGTGCCGTTGAGAGCTTCCTCGCCGCGCATCCACCGCAGCAGCCGAATCGAGTCGACCACCACACCGGGTGCGACCTGCACCCGCTGGTCGGCGCCGGGGACCAGGAGGGCCTCTGGTGGAACGTCCAGCGCGTAGGCGAAGCGCATCAGCTCGTCGACGGTAACCGGAGTCCGGCGGCGTCCCGCCTCGATGTTCATCAACACCGTCGTCGACATCGCCGGATCGCCGTATAGCTCGGCAGCCTTGTCTGGGTTCAGGCGGCGCTTCTTCCGGATCTCCTTAAGGCGTAGACGCACCACCTCGCCCGGGGTGGCCTCGTCGCCGAGCTGCTCACTTGTCATGTTCGTAAGTTTTACTCGCCCTGTTGACAAGTTGCAAGCGTGCCGGTCGAATTACTTTCCCATCGGCAAGTAGGCCGGATCTACTTGCTAAAAAGGCAAGCGAGTTGATGATGCGAGAAGAGTCGACGGGCATGTGGACCCACGAAGAAGCCGCCCGGTGCCTGGGCGTCCAGCCCCAAACCTTGTACTACATGAACTACAAGGGCAATGGGCCCAAGTCGTACAAGGTCGGGAAGTACCGCCGCTACCGCAGGCGCGACATTGACGCGTGGCTCGAAGCGCACAGCTCCGAGCGCTGACCACCCCTCAACCACCGTCACGTCACCCTGTTCGGAGCGAGCCAGCTTGACCACCACCGGCACCAACTTCGCCCTCTTCTACATCGACGACTCCGGTAGCGAAGCCCATGGCTTGACAACGTTCAGCTGGATCCGGGTTGACCCAGCGCAGTGGGCCGGCGCGACCCAACGATGGTTACGGTTCCGGGCTGCGGTCTACCGTCGGCACGGCATCCCCGCCGACATCCGGCTGCATGCCACCGAACTGGCCGGAGGTCGGGGGAACTGGGCGCAAGACCCTGTCCGCAGGACCGCGCGGGATGGCCTGAGCGTCATCCAGGAAGGTCTGACCGCGATGGTTGCCCTTCCGGGCGTCACGCTTGGCAGCGTCTATCGCCGTACCGACGCCCGCGGACGTAACTTCGAACGCGACAAGCAGGACCTTTACCGCTGCATGATCGCGAAGCTTGACGCCGACCTACACGACGCTGCAGCCTTCGGTGCCGTCGTCGTGGACGGCGACGGCACCAACAGCGGCTACAACCGCGCGCATCGCGCCCTAGCCAACGGTAGCCGCGCCCTCATCGAGGACCCCTTCTTCCGGCACGCCAACACAAACCAATGGGTCCAGATCGCGGACCTCGCGGCATGGACCGGATATCGATCACTGCGGCCCGGTGGACGGCGGGACAGGACCACGACGTGGTACGGCCAGATCCTCCGGCACCTCGATCAGGCAGGCGGGCCAGTCGAACTTTGAACCAATGGACCAAGAACGCGATCTACTGAGCTGTTGCATCTGGGAGGTTGCACAGCGTGAGGGTGGCGGGTCAGAAGACAGCGTGCGATCGATCGCGGTCCGTAGCAGGGCTGGCGCAGGAGCAGCATCCGCCCCCGGCGCGACCGGTGTCATAGCCCCACCCTGGCGACTCCGGCAGCACGACGACAGCGAAACACTCCTTCGCTTATCGGCCGCTGGGGCTTGACACCGGAAGGCGGGGGAGGAGCGTCGCTCCTCGCCCAGCGCCATACGCGCCGCACGAATCCGCAGGCCTCGCCGCTAACCCCCGGCCTCACGGGCAACACGGTGACGCATAGCTTGGATCACCCGTAGGGTCCACTGATCGTTGGCCGGCGAGCGGTAATCATGGGTCTGGTGCCGACCCGAGCCGGCCATCCTTTTCAAGGACGGGGACGACGGGGCCGCATCTTCCGGTGATCATCGCGCGGTGTCCGTGCCTCGCTTTACCAGGATCAGTTGACCAGACGCAGCCGTTGACCATGGACCTTGCCGGCTGGATCGGGATGCCCGCCCCACTGGCGACGGCAGGATAATGCTCCCGTGACTGTCATCCAGGATATCGATGAGATCCAGGCGGTTCTGGATCGCCTTCAGGGCGAGGAGATCGCAACGCTCCAAGTGCTTGGGATCAACTCGCTCAAGTCGACCACACCCCTCCCGGAAGCCCTCGTCGGCGACACGGTCGAGAGCACGTCGGTCGAAAACCGGGTCGTCACCATCACCACCACCCGCTACGCCATCGTCTTTGACCTTCAGCGGACGGGCAAGTTGGTCTGGTTGGACGGCGTTCAGCCGTACCTGATGGTTGCAGGTTCCTTGCGCCCCACGGCGCGTCTCCTGCTAGCCAGTGGCAAGGGGCTCGACCTGACCGAACCGGCCAAGACGAAGCGCATCACCGTGACCTTAACGGCTCGTGTGTGAGGCGGTGATCAGCGCAGATGCCCCAGTGCATCGCACATTCTCGAGCAGCTACTCTGAGCCTGGAGGGTTTCGCGTCGACGCACGGAGGATCATGAGCCGACAACATCACCCAGTTGACGACCTCGTGGTCCCCTCGAACTTCATCCGGGCGGTCCGCGAGTCTGGGTATCTGAGTTTGTCCACAGCTCTCGCCGAACTGGTCGACAACTCCTTGCAGGCCGGGGCGACGAACATCGCCATCACCATCGAGTGGCCCAGCGACGCCCTGCCGGAGATCGTCGTCGAGGACAACGGCATGGGTATGTCCAAGGGCGAACTGGAGGCTTGCCTGCGGTTCGGGGGCTCGTCACGGTTCGACGCCCGGCAGTCGTTCGGTCGGTTCGGGATGGGGTTACCCGCGGCCAGTCTCAGTCAGGCGCGGCGCGTCGAGGTGACGACTTGGCGCGGTGGAGGAGCGGAGTACCACGTCGCACTCGACGTCGACGCGGTTGCTGCAGGAGCGAGCCCGAACCTAACCGCTCGGCGTGGGTCATCCACGAGCAACAGTGCGTCAGGCCGGGTGCGCGTACGACCAGAGCGGGAAGTAGGCAAGCTCGCCGGCCTGCTTGGCGGCGGCTTCGGCCAGCTCGGTACGGCCGTGGCCGGCGTTGA